>NZ_JBHWWZ010000012.1:0-109404 GCF_042730275.1 Rhodococcus sp. NPDC060086 | reverse complement strand
GCAGCGGCGCCGCGTCGCGGCGCTGCTGCTTGTGGAACATCCTCCGCGGAGAGAATATTTCGCCTACGTCACGATCAACACCGAAAAGGTCACTCCACCTGCAGAAAGATTTATCACTTAGCAACTCTCCTCAACATTGACCGACCGGTCGATCAGGCCTATACCGAGGAGTGGGGACACATTCTCACGAACCATCACCCGAAGGAGGCTCACCATGTTCTCCGACAGCCGGCTGCAGGACTATGTAGCCGTCGTTCTCGGCGTATTCGCCGCCCTGTCACCGCTCTGGTTGGACACGAATACCAACGCCACGTGGTCGCTCGTCGTCCTCGGTGCACTCGTCGCCCTGTGCGGTATCGCGCAGATCATGCGCCCCACGATGGCATCGATCGACTATGCGATGGGAATCTTCGGCGCACTGCTGTTCATCTCCCCGTGGGTCATGTCGTACACCGCCTTCGGCGGGGCGTCGTGGACCGCGTGGATCGTCGGTGTGCTGACCGTGGTCGTCGCGGTCGCTGCGCTGCCCGCCATGAACACCCGCATGCATGGAGGCCGCTTGGCCACGCATCACTGAATCCGATCACTGTCCCGCCGGTGGGGCCGGTTGCTCCCGGCGCCACCGGCGTCGCAGGGGCCTTCTCCCCCGGAGGTGATCAGTGAACGCCTACCGCGCGAACGCGAACCCCACCACCCGCACTCGCATCCTCGACGCCGCCGAGACCTTGTTCGCCGAGCAGGGCTTCGACGCGACCGCCACCACCGCCATCGCGACGGCAGCCCGCGTACCGAAGGGCCTGATCTTCTACTATTTCCCTTCCAAGGAAGCCGTCCTCGATGCGTTGATCGCCGAACGTCTCCCCACCGAACCGATCTCCGATGTCCTCGCGCTGGTTGCGCCGGGCGATCCTGCAACAAGCCTGGTCAATCTCGACACGGCCCTCAACCTCGGACACAACGACTCCTCGGTGCTCCGCGTGATCGTCTGGCGGGAGGCCGAAACACACACCGATGTGCGCAGCCACCTGCGGACCCTCCGCGCCTATCTCCACGACACGACGATGCGCGTGCTCCAGGCCAGTACACCGGCACCGGTGTCGGTGAACGCCGTGCGCACAGCGGCGACGACATGGGTCTCGGCGATGCTCTCGGCCGCTACGACGGACCGGCTGTTCGGACGCGACGGTCTACCGCGAGCCCACGAGGAACTGCAGAACGTGGCACGCCTGATTGCGGCCGGAATGTCGGGGATGACGCCGTTACCGAGGATGCTGGCCCGCTTGGGTCCGACAACAGCCTTGGGCCCGACAACAGCTCTGCACTGACGGGCCGAGCGCACGTCAGCCGATCGGGTTCGAGGACGCCTCGAGCAACTCGCGGCCCGCCGCGAATGCGCCGGCGCCCGCGGGAAGTGTTCCGGACTCACCGCTGAGGAACACCTCGACGCGCCCGGAGCCCCTCGACGTCCGACCGAGCGTGTCGATTCGTCGGAGTGTCTGCAGTGCGACGGCCTCGGCGCTGTCGAACAGGCGAACCCCGAGCGGCAGTTGCGCCGTGATCGTGTCCGAGACGAGCGGATAGTGCGTGCACCCGAGCACGACGCCCTCGACGTCGGTGGGGGTCCGCTCGACGGCGGAGGCGATCGCGGCGGCTGCCCCGGCCCGGTCGCCGCGGTCGATCGCATCGGCGAGACCGTGGCACGCGACCCCGACGACGTCGCTGCCGTTCGCGAACTGTGCGATCAGATCTGCCTGGTATCGGCTCGCGGTGGTCGCCGCGGTCGCCCAGATCGCAACCGACCCGCACGCGGCGGCTGCCGGTTTGATCGCGGGAACCGTGCCCACGACGGGCACACCGTCGCCGAGGTCGGCGCGCACGTGTTCGAGAGCCGTCACGGATGCGGTGTTGCACGGCAGCACCACGACGTGGGCTCCCCGATCCACTGCCCGCCGCGCCGTCGTGACCACACGTTCGATCACCCAGTCGGACGGCTTGGGACCCCATGGTGCGCCTGCGGGGTCCATCGACAACATCAGGTCGAGGTCGGGACGCAGGCGTCGCAACCACGCGGACGTCGGCAGCAGCCCGAAACCCGAGTCGATGAGAGCAACGATCACCCTACGAATCTATCGGGTCCGGGCCACCGGGCTCACGCCATGGTGGCGAGCAACTCCTCGATGGGCGCGCCCGCTGCGATCTTCATCCGGTTCTTCATCACCTGAGCCGGCATTCCACCGCCGACCACACCGACGAGTCGGCCGTCGCGTTCGTAGAAGGCCAGGAACTTGCGGCCGTCGTCGCGCACGACGTGCACGGTGTCGTCGCCGCGTACCGCGCCGAGCCCCTGGATCTTGATCTCGTACTGGTCGCTCCAGAAGTAGGGCACCGCAGACGCGACACCCACGTCGCCCGAGACGAGGGCCTTGACGAGTACCGTGGCCTGCTCACCCGCGTTGGTCCAGTGTTCGATGCGCTTGCGGCCGCCTTCCGGTAGCTGCCAGGATGCGACGTCGCCGACCGCCCACACGTGGGGAGCCGACGCGCGACCCACCTCGTCGCACACCACACCGTTGTCGAGTTCGATACCCGAACCGTCGAGCCACTCGGTGACCGGTATCGATCCGATACCGAGCACCACCAGGTCGACGTCGATCTCGGACCCGTCGCCGAGTACCGCGGAGGTGACGCGCTCGTCGCCGCGGAGTTCGGTCAGGCCTACTCCTGCCCGTACATCGACACCCTCGTCGGTGTGCAGCCGCGCGACCAGCGAACCGACTTCGGTGCCGAGAACGGACGCCAGCGGAGTCTCCTGTGGCTCGACGAGTACGACCTCGACGCCCTTGGCCCGCAGACTCGCGGCCACCTCGCACCCGATGAACCCGGCCCCGACCACGAGAGCACGGGCGCCCGATACGACCTCGCCCCGCAGAGCGCGGCTGTCGTCCATCGATCGTAGGACGTGCACGCCGGCGAGTTCCTTCAAGCCCGGGATCCTGCGTGGGCGCAGGCCTGTGGCGATGACCAGCTCGTCGTAGCTCAGTTCGGTTCCGTCCGCGAACGTGAGGGTCTGGGCGGCGGTGTCCACGGACGTGGCCGGGCTGCCGAGCCGCAGATCGATCTTCTGCTCCTCGAAGAACTCCTGCGGGCGCAGGGTGGTGTCGTCGCGGTCGCCGCGAAGGACGTCCTTCGACAGCGGCGGGCGGTCGTACGGGAGGTGCTCCTCGTCGCCCACCAGGACCAGTTCGCCCTCGAACCCTGCGCGGCGCAATTCCTCCGCGGTTCGCACACCGGCGAGTCCCGCTCCGACAACGACGATCCGATCAACTGCCACCTGAGTCCATCCTTCTGAGGTCGTGACGTATGCCACGTGAATGTTTCGGGTCTTCATACCAAATACAAGTGACGGTGAACAGAGCGTCGATCGTCTCTGCGCGGCACATCACCTCCGGCCGGGCGGATAATTAGAGTCGACCGTACAACGCAGATCTGCACACGCGACCGGCACAGCCCCACCGACGAACTACCGAGGAGCTTTCATGACGAGCGACAGCGGCGCAGGTATCAGCCGCGTGCAATTCGGGACGGGTTCGTCTCCGGGCCCGGTCGACACCCAGGGGCGGACGATCATCGCCGACGCCGTCGTCGCGAAGATCGCCGGACTCGCAACCCGCGAGATCAGCGGGGTGTTCGACGTCGGCGCCGGTACCGCACGCGTTGTCGGGGCCCTGCGCGACCGGATTCCGGGAGCTCGGATCAACCACGGTCAAGGGGTCGCAGTCGAGGTCGGCGAGACACAGGCCGCGATCGACATCGGCATCGTCGCCGAGTACGGCGTCGCGCTCCACGAACTGGCCGTCGCCATCCGTCACAACGTGATCATGGCGGTCGAGCGCATGACCGGACTCGAAGTCACCGAAGTCAACATCACCGTGTTCGACGTCGTCCTTCCGGACGAGGCGGCAAACGCCGCGGCAGAACAGAAACCGCGCGTGCAGTGAATTCGAACCGCGATGCCCCCAACCCTGCCTGCCGCCACGAGGCAGATCTCGTCGACGATGTCGCGAACACGGTGCTGGGCATCGCCGGGATCGCCGGTCTGCACAGTGGTGAGTTCGGTGAGATCGCCACGTATCTGCCGGGCCGGCGGGTCGCCGGAATCCGGCTGGGCCCACGTGGGTGCGAGATCCACGTGACAGCCCTCTACCCCGCCGATCTTCCCGCGCTCGGAGAGGCAGTGCGGCGATATGTCGAACCCGTCGTCGGCGGGCCGGTGAGCGTGGTGTTCCAGGACATCCGCGAGCCCCTCGCCGAACAGGCCTCCGCAGAGAAACAGGTGACATCGTGAACCACACCCCAACGACCAACACCGTCGTCGGACTCATCGCAGGTCTCCTGCTGGCACTCGCCGGAATTCTGGGCGGATTCAGCGGACTGTTGTTCGCAGTACTGCTGGGCGCCCTCGGTGCGTCCATCGGCGCGCACCGCGACGGCATCCTCGACCTGGGTGCGCTGTTGCGAAGTCGTGGCCGTGGCTGATCCTGCAACACCGACTTCTGCCGCACCGGCCGCGCCGTCCGAACAGGAGTCGGTCGATCTCGCCGGATCGCGCGGCAGCCTCACCATCAAAGACCGCGCCATCGAGCGGATTGCCGCGGCAGCCGCGCTGCAGGTCCCGCACGTCGTCCGGCAGAGCAGCAATCTGAGCCTGCTCACGGGCAGAGAGCTGCCACGCGCCGAGGTGATCACCGCGGGAAGTGCCGTGGCAGTGAACCTGTACATCGCGGCAGAATGGCCCTACGACGCCGCTGCGCTCACACGTCGCGTCCACGACGCCGTCGCGTGGCATCTTCACGAGTACACCGGTCTGGTGGTGCACGAACTCAACGTGCTGATCGTCTCGACCGCGCGCGCGGTCGAGGACGAGCCGTCCGAACAGTCGGTGCCCGTCGAATATCTGGAATCCGACATCGTCGCCGGGCACCCCGGGCCTCGCTCCGACATCCCCTTGGTGTCGCCGCTTCCGCCGCTCGCGACACCGGCCGCAGCACCCGCCGCGGCACTGATCGCGATCGGAGCGCTCGGTCTCGCATTCGTCGCGGCACGGGAACTGCTCATCGTCCGCGGCACCTACGGCGGCGCACCCTGGATCAGGAACTCGTTCGAATGGTTCGGGCGGTTGCACTGGCATCCGTGGATCGCGCCCGTTGCCGTGCTGCTCGCGCTTCTCGGTCTCGCTGCGATCGTGGTGGCACTGAAGCCGCGCAGGCGCACCCATCTGCCACTGAGGCTGTCCGGCGAGGTTCCGACCGTCTGGATGCGGCGGACCGACATCGCCCGGATGTGCAGTGCACGTGCGTCCGCCCTGCCCGGTGTGCTCAACGCACGGACCGTCGTCGACCGCAGGCGCGCGCTGATCCGTGTGGTCGCAGCGTCCGACAGCACGACCGACGATCTCAGCGCCACCCTTCGCGCAGAATTGGAACCGCGACTCGCTCTGCTCGCAGATCCGATTCCGCTGGTTCTGAAGGTGTCGCGCCACGAGGCGCACGCCCCCACCGAAACGGGAACCCTGCCGTGAAACTCCGCACCGTACTCGTCAACCGCTTCTTCGCGTTCGCGGTGGGCTGCGCGCTCCTCGGCGCCGGCGCGTTCGCGCTGGCATGGGTGTGGCGGGTGCCGTTCGCACGCGAGCGACTCGCCGAGCTGGATCGGCCACTCATCATGGACCTGCCCGACCAGCCGTGGTGGACGCCCGCCCTGTGGACCGTCCTGGCCGCGGGATGCACGATCGGGATAGTACTGCTGGTGGTGAATCTGTCGCGGCGACGTACCTCGACCGTGGAGCTGTACGACGAGGTGACCGACGCGACGCTCGGTGTCGATCTCGGTCCGGTCGCAACCGGTGTGGCGCGAGAACTGGAAACCTTCCATGGCGTCCGCTCCGTGCGTGGTCGTGCGGTGGTGGAACGGCACCTGCCGACGCTGTCGGTGACCGTCCACGCCGAGCCCGGCATCGATATCTCCGAGTTCACGGCCGCCGCCGAGGACGCCGCGCGTCGGGCCGCTGCCGCGGTCGGTGGTGCACGTGTCGCAACGCAGGTGCTGCTGCATCTGGATCCGGCGGGCGAAGGCCGCTGAGCTGTCGTCCGGGCCGACCGCCCACTGCGCAACAACTCTGTCTCTGCTCAGAAACGCGGAACGGCGTCCACCCCGAAGGGTGGACGCCGTTCGAGCGTCAGTGAGTATCAGCTCACGCGATGATCTTCGTGACGCGACCGGCGCCGACGGTACGGCCACCCTCGCGGATCGCGAAGCGGAGGCCCTCGTCCATGGCGACCGGCTGGATCAGCTTGACGGACATCTCGGTGTTGTCACCGGGCATGACCATCTCGGTGCCCTCGGGAAGGGTCACAACGCCCGTCACGTCCGTGGTACGGAAGTAGAACTGCGGACGGTAGTTGTTGAAGAACGGCGTGTGACGGCCGCCCTCTTCCTTGTTGAGGATGTAGGCCTGGCCCTCGAACTCCTTGTGGGGAGTCGTGGTGCCCGGCTTGATGACGACCTGGCCGCGCTCGACGTCCTCACGCTTGATGCCGCGGACGAGGAGACCGACGTTGTCGCCGGCCTGGCCCTGGTCGAGCAGCTTGCGGAACATCTCGATGCCGGTGACCGTGGTCTTGGTCGACGTTTCCTTGATGCCGACGATCTCGACCTCTTCGTTCACGTTGACCACGCCACGCTCGATACGGCCGGTGACGACCGTGCCGCGACCCGTGATCGTGAAGACGTCCTCGACGGGCATGAGGAACGGCTTCTCGGTCTCGCGGACCGGGTCCGGGATCGAGTCATCGACGGCCTGCATGAGGTCGACGACCGACTGGACCCACTTCTCGTCGCCCTCGAGAGCCTTGAGAGCAGAGATCGGGATGACCGGAGCGTCCTCGTCGAACTCCTGCGAAGCGAGGAGCTCGCGGACCTCCATCTCGACGAGCTCGAGGATTTCCTCGTCGTCGACCATGTCGGCCTTGTTCAGGGCAACGAGGATGTAGGGCACGCCGACCTGGCGAGCGAGCAGCACGTGCTCGCGCGTCTGCGGCATCGGGCCGTCAGTGGCGGCGACAACGAGAATCGCGCCGTCCATCTGAGCAGCACCGGTGATCATGTTCTTGATGTAGTCCGCGTGACCGGGAGCATCGACGTGCGCGTAGTGGCGCTTGTCGGTCTGGTACTCGACGTGGGAGATGTTGATCGTGATGCCACGAGCCTTCTCCTCGGGAGCCTTGTCGATCTGGTCGAACGCGAAGCTCTCGTTGAGATCCGGAAACTTGTCGGCCAGCACCTTGGTGATCGCAGCCGTGGTCGTCGTCTTGCCATGGTCGACGTGACCGATGGTGCCGATGTTCACGTGCGGCTTGGTCCGCTCGAACTTCGCCTTCGCCACTGGAATGTCCTCCTGGACTGTTGTTGCGTGCAGTATGCAGCAGTGCGGTTTGTATTACTTGGTCGTGCAGACGACCGGTCCCAACCCGAAGGTTACTCGCCGGTGGCCTTGGCGATGATTTCCTTCGAGACGTTCGACGGAACCTCTGCGTAGGAATCGAACACCATGGAGAAGTTCGCGCGGCCCTGGGTCTTCGACCGCAGGTCCCCGATGTAACCGAACATCTCCGAGAGCGGAACCAGCGCCTTCACGACACGGGCACCACTGCGTTCCTCCATGGCCTGGATCTGGCCACGGCGGGAGTTGAGGTCGCCGATCACGTCACCCATGTACTCCTCGGGTGTCGTGACCTCGACAGCCATCAACGGCTCGAGGATCACCGGGGCGGCCTTGCGTGCCGCTTCCTTCAGCGCCTGGGAGCCGGCGATCTTGAACGCCATTTCGGACGAGTCGACATCGTGGTACGCACCGTCGAGGAGCGTGACCTTGACATTGACCAGCGGGTATCCCGCGAGGACGCCGTACTGCAGGGCATCCTGGGCACCGGCATCCACCGACGGGATGTACTCGCGCGGGACGCGACCACCGGAGACCTTGTTCTCGAACTCGTAGGTCGCGCCGTCCTCGCCCTTGAAGGGTGCGAGAGCGATGATGACCTTCGCGAACTGGCCGGAGCCACCGGTCTGCTTCTTGTGCGTGTAGTCGTGCTTCTCGACAGCCTTGGTGATGGTCTCGCGGTACGCGACCTGCGGCTTGCCGACATTGGCCTCGACCTTGAACTCGCGACGCATGCGGTCGACGAGGATGTCGAGGTGGAGCTCGCCCATACCGCCGATGACGGTCTGGCCGGTCTCCTCGTCGAGCTCGACGGAGAACGTCGGGTCCTCTTCGGCGAGCTTCTGGATCGCGGTGCCCAGCTTCTCCTGGTCGGACTTGGTCTTCGGCTCGATGGAGACCTGGATGACCGGGTCCGGGAAGCTCATCGACTCGAGAACGATCGGGTTCGTCTGGTCGCACAGGGTATCGCCCGTGGTGGTGTCCTTCAGGCCGATCATCGCGTAGATGTGGCCCGCGACGGCCTCGTCGACCGGGTTCTCCTTGTTGGCGTGCATCTGGAAGAGCTTGCCGATGCGCTCTTTCTTGCCCTTGGTGGCATTGAGCACCTGCTGGCCGGGATCGAGACGGCCGGAGTACACGCGCACGAAGGTGAGCTTGCCGAAGAACGGGTGCGCAGCGATCTTGAAGGCGAGGGCCGAGAACGGCTCTTCCTTGCTCGGCTTACGCGTGAGGTCGGTTTCCTCGTCGTTCAGCTTGTGGCCGTGGACCTCACCGATGTCGAGCGGAGTCGGCAGGTAGTCGATGACCGCGTCGAGCATGGGCTGGACGCCCTTGTTCTTGAACGCGGTGCCACAGATGACCGGGTACAGCTCGGAGTTGACGGTCAGCTTACGGATGGCGCCCTTGATCTCGGCGACCGTGAGCTCCTCACCGCCGAAGTACTTCTCCATGAGCACTTCGTCGGACTCGGCGACGGTCTCGAGCAGCTTCTCGCGGTATTCGGCGGCCAGGTCGGCGAGATCTGCGGGGATCTCCTCGACCGTGGCCTCCGTGCCGATCGGGGTGACGCCGCGCCAGGTGAGCGCCTTCATCTCGACGAGGTCGACGACACCGTCGAAGTCGTCCTCGGCACCGATCGGGATCTGCAGGACCAGCGGCTTCGCGCCGAGACGGTCGATGATGGTCTGCACGGTGAAGAAGAAGTCCGCGCCCATCTTGTCCATCTTGTTGACGAAGCAGATGCGCGGGACGTCGTACTTGGCAGCCTGGCGCCAGACCTGCTCGGACTGGGGCTCGACGCCCTCCTTGCCGTCGAACACGGCAACGGCGCCGTCGAGCACGCGCAGCGACCGCTCGACCTCGACCGTGAAGTCGACGTGGCCGGGGGTGTCGATGATGTTGATCTGGTTGTTGTTCCAGAAACAGGTGACCGCAGCGGAGGTGATGGTGATACCCCGCTCCTTCTCCTGCTCCATCCAGTCGGTGGTCGAAGCACCGTCGTGGGTCTCGCCGATCTTGTAGTTGCGACCGGTGTAGAAGAGGATGCGCTCGGTGGTGGTGGTCTTACCGGCATCGATGTGCGCCATGATGCCGATGTTGCGGACCTTGTTCAGGTCGGTCAGCACTTCCTGTGCCACAGGTAAACCCCGCTCGTAGCTCGTGTCGGTCCTTGGTGCGGACCACATTTCTTATGATGTCAGCCGGCCTTTACGGACCGACACAGATGTGCGAGCAGCCGATCGGGGGATCATCCGAGATCCACCCGACCGGCGTCGACTCACCAGCGGTAGTGCGCGAACGCCTTGTTGGCTTCAGCCATCTTGTGCGTGTCCTCGCGACGCTTCACAGCGGCACCGAGGCCGTTGCTGGCATCGAGAAGCTCGTTGGCGAGACGCTCGACCATGGTCTTCTCACGACGCTGACGCGAGAAGGTGACGAGCCAGCGCAGCGCCAGCGTGGTGGAACGACCGGGGCGAACCTCGACCGGCACCTGGTAGGTGGCGCCACCGACACGACGGCTACGCACCTCGAGTGCGGGCTTGACGTTGTCGAGCGCGCGCTTGAGCGTGACGACCGGATCGGTGCCGGTCTTCTCGCGAGCCTGTTCGAGCGCCTGGTAGACGATGCGCTCGGCAGTGGACTTCTTGCCGTCCACGAGGATCTTGTTCACGAGCTGGGTGACCAGCGGCGAACCGTAGACCGGGTCGGCGATGAGGGGACGCTTCGGAGCGGGACCTTTACGTGGCATCAGCCCTTCTCCTTCTTCGCTCCGTAGCGGCTACGTGCCTGCTTGCGGCCCTTGACACCCTGGGTGTCGAGCGAGCCACGGATGATCTTGTAACGCACACCGGGGAGGTCCTTCACACGACCGCCGCGCACGAGCACCATCGAGTGCTCCTGGAGGTTGTGGCCCTCACCCGGGATGTACGCGGTGACCTCGATCGACGTGGTCAGGCGCACACGAGCAACCTTACGAAGCGCGGAGTTCGGCTTCTTCGGGGTGGTGGTGTACACGCGGGTGCACACGCCACGACGCTGCGGGCTGCCCTTGAGTGCCGCGCTCTTGACCTTGGCGGTCTTGTCGCGGCGACCCTTACGGACCAGCTGATTGATAGTTGGCATCTATCGGCTTTCTCGTTGTCTGAAGCTGCTCAGGCGAGCAACACTGGCTGTTCTGAAATTAGGGATCCATCGGTTGGGACAAAAAAGCAACTGCCCCGCACTCGCACCCCGTGCGTACACGAGGTCGGGTGTGTCGCGTACCCCCACACAGGCAGCCGGGGACTCGCACCTGCAGATATCTACAGACCGCGCGTACGGCATCGCCTCGCATAGGCACACAGATCGGTCCGGTCAGGCCGGACACGACCCACAACGATACCCGGCGGCGGCGCATGCGGTCAAAGCGAGACGCGACGAATGACCGCGCACGTCGGCGCGGCATGAGCGAGAAGTCAACTGCTGAGGTTGAGGGTGAGCCGTGCCAACGTAGCAGCAGCCTCACACGGGTCGGCACCACCGGTCGCGTATTGGACCCACCATCCGAAGATCCCCGTGGTCGCGGCACCGGCGGAAACACCACAGGACAACGGGTCGTTCGGCCGGCGCATCTGCAGGGCCCGCCTGCCTTCGACGGTGGTGTTCTCGACCGAGTAGCCGAGCTCTTCACCTGCATTGCGCTCATGATCGAGCGATCCGGTCTCGAACCAGTTGAACGTGACCTTCACTACTCCTGCCGGACTGTCCCCCTCCCACCGGCAGATCGCGCCGAAGAACCCCCGGTACACCGCCGCCGCACCCACCGTCTCCGCGATCTTGTCGTCGGCGACGGCGTCGCATTCGGTGAGCAGTTTCGTGAACTCCGCTGACAGTCCCGGCCCGCCACCTGCGCCCTGCGGCACCGCGTGGCCTTCGATGCTGCGCGCACATCCGGCGACCATCAGCAGGGCCGCCCCTAGCGCAACGACGCTCACGATGATGCGACGAAGCCTGAAGTGCGTGCCGGTCGGGTGCGTGCCCACGTTCATGACTGCGACCTCTCCACGCTCAGCTCGGCGAGGTCCCGCGCAACGGCGCACGAATCGGCCGTCGGTGTGAAGTTCGCGTACGTCACCGACCAGTGGATGAAATCGCCACCGAAATCCACACCGATCTCGCACAGCACGGTCTGGCCGAGTTCGTTCTGAGCCGACCCCATAAATCCGGGATGACCGCCGATCTCGACATCGACCGCGGGCCGTCCGATCAGATCCGATCCCGCACGTTCACGGCCGATCGGGCTGCCTCGATACCACGAGAAACTCACGCTCGGACCACCGACGTAGGTTTCCCATTCGCATCCCACCGAGTTCCGGGTGACCGCGGAGAACTCCCCCAGCGCAAAGGCCGCCTGGACCTCGTCGTCCGAGATCGAACCGCATTCGCCGAAGAACGGCCCGGGTTCGGTGACCTGCAGCCCGGTCGTTTCCGGGCCGCTGCCGCCCTGATCGTCGGCGGATGATCCACATCCCGCCACGAACACTCCGGCGAGCGCGGCCATCGCCACGATCCCCGATATCCTCCCGGTGCGCCCGGTCCCCGCGACAGGCATGTGCACAGACACTACCCAGCCGTACGCGCGCTCGCTTGTCGACTGCGCGCATCGACCAGGACCGTGTCGAGCTGAGCGGCCCAGTGCCTCACGATCTCGGCGCGGCGACGCGAATCGTCGGTCAGGACATCTGCTAGGCCCAGTCCCCGCGCGAGGTCGAGGGTCGCCTGGACCATGCGGTGGACGACGGGGTCGGAATCGTCGGCGCCGAGTTGTTCGATCGCGGCGCGATGCGCGACCCGTCCGAACCGCTCCTCGAGAGGCACGATGCGTTCACGCAGGGCAGGATCGGCTGCAGCCGCCGTCCAGACCTGCAGCGCCGCCTTGAACAAGGTTCCGGAGTACTGCTCGATGATGCCGGCGACGACCCGCTCGGTGTGCGCGTCGCCGGATACGAGCTCGAGGTTCTCGTCGCGGACCTGATCCATACGGCTGTCGAACATGAACTCGAGGGCCGCGGTGATGAGGTCCTCCCGGGTCGGGAAGTGGTGTTGCGTCGCACCGCGCGAGACACCGGCACGCTGTGCGACGACGCCGACCGTGGTCGCAGCCCAGCCGGATTCGGCAAGGGTGTCGATGGTGGCTTCGAGCAGACGTCGACGTGTCGCTCTGCTGCGGTCCTGCTTCGGTTCGCGCGTCATCTGTGCCTTCCTCCGGTCCTGAGACCGTACGCACAAATCGCGGCTCCGTACACTCGTACTTCGGGACGAAACAGAAGGGCAGTTTCACTGTGGCGACATTGGTGAGACGCGAGGACTATTTCGATGCGGCGATCGAACTCCTCTCGTCGAACGATTACGGGGCGCTCAAGCAGGCGCAATTGTGTTCGCACCTCGATGTCACCACGGGGTCGTTCTACAACTACTTCGCCAGCTGGGCCCAGTTCCGTAAGGAATTCCTCGAGAACTGGCTCGAACGGCAGACGATCCGGCTCGCCGCGACCGCGCGCCTCGAAGCGTCCCCGATCCGACGCCTCGAGATGCTGATCGATTTCGCGTGCGGTCTCCCCCACAGCGCTGAGTCCTCGATCCGCGGCTGGGCGCACACCGACGCGGAAGTCCGGTCCGTGCAGGCCACCGTCGATTACCAGCGGTATCTGGTTGTCGTGGAAGCGACGTCCGCGATCCTGGGCGTCGGCGAGGCTGCCGAAGGCTTCGCCCGCACCTCCCTCTACTGCCTCGTCGGTTATCAGCAGACCGTTCCCCTGCCCGCACCGGGCACGCTGCGGTGGGGGCTCGAATGCATCCTGCGCGAACTGCTGGCCACCGTGGATCGCTGAATCGAACGGCCCGGGTCGAGGCGGCCGGTGCATCATCGCCGGGCCCACGACGGCGGTCGTTTCTGCAGGAACGCCGCCATCCCCTCGACCGCGTCGGCCGAACCGAACAACCGTGCCGATTGTGCGGCGAGATCTGCGCCGTACCGATCGAAATCCTCGAGCATCCCCCGTGTCAGCAGCTGCTTCGATTCTGCGAGGCCCTGCGGTGAGCACTCGCGGAACTCGGCGAGCAGTTCCGCAACGGTGCCTGCGGGGTCGTCGGCGGTGATCGTCACCAGCCCGTACGCGAGGGCTTCTTCCGGACCGAATCGCTCACCGGTGAGGAAGTACCGCGAGGCCGCCCGTGGTGACAACCTCGGCAACACCGTGAGGGAGATGATCGAGGCGGCCAGCCCCAGGCGCGCTTCGGTGAGCGCGAAGGTCGTTCGCGGACCCGCTACGACGACATCGCAGGCACCGACGATTCCCATTCCGCCTGCCCGCACATGACCGTCGATCTGCCCGACAACAGGTTTGGGCGTGTCGAGGATCTGCCGCAGCAGGTCGGACATTTCGAGGGTGCGCTGCGCGGCCGCCTTCTGCGGCGTGCCTGCCGAATCGGCCCCGCCGGCCTCACGCAGATCCGCTCCGGCACAGAATGTTCCACCGGTATGCGTGAGCACGACCGAGCGCACGTGCGGGTCCGCAGCCGCGTCGTCGAGTCCCCGCCTCAGCTGATGCAGCAGGGTCGACGACAAAGCGTTGCGGTTGTGCGGCGAGTCCAATGTCAGTGTCGCGACACCGTGCGCGACGTCGTAGCGTACGAGCGGATCGGCGGATTCGGTGTGCGTCATGATGTTCCCTGCCCTAGTAGGAGCGCGGCAGTCCCAGCGAGTGCTGCGACACGAAATTGAGGATCATCTCGCGGCTGACCGGGGCCACCCGTGCGATCCTGGCGGCGCCGAGCATCGCGGCGAGTCCGTACTCTTTGGTGAGCCCTCCCCCGCCGTGTGTCTGGATTGCCTGGTCCAGGCTGGCGATGGCAGCCTCCCCCGCGGCGTACTTGGCCATGTTCGCAGCTTCGGCGGCACCGAAATCGTCGCCGCTGTCGTAGAGCGACGCGGCCTTCTGCATCATCAGTTTGGCGAGTTCGACCTCGATCTTGCGCTGCGCCAGGGGATGTGCGATGCCCTGGTGTGCACCGATCGGTTGCTTCCACACTGTGCGTTCGTTCGCGTACTTCACCGCGGCATCGAGCGCGTAGCGACCCATTCCGACCGCCATGGCGGCACCGAGGATACGTTCGGGGTTGAGCCCGGCGAACAACTGCGCGAGCGCCGCATCCGGTTCACCCACGAGTGCGTCCGCGGGAAGGCGGACGTCATCGAGGAAGAGCGAGAACTGTCGATCGGGTTCGATGATGTCCATCTCCATCGGGGTCTTGACGAACCCGTGGGTGTCGGTGGGCACGATGAACAGTGCGGGACGAAGCTTTCCGCTGACCGCATCCTCGGTGCGGGCGACGATCAGTACCGCGTCCGCCTGATCGACGCCGGAGATGAACACCTTGTTGCCCGACAGGATCCAGTCGTCGCCGTCACGCTTGGCGACGGTACCGATCTTGTGGGAGTTCGAACCTGCGTCGGCTTCGGTGATTCCGAATGCCATGATCTTCGTGCCGTCGGCGAGTCCGGGCAACCACTGCTGCTTCTGGTCCGCCGTTCCGTACTTGGAGATGATGGTTCCGCAGATCGCCGGCGAGACGACCACGAGCAACAGACCGCATCCGTGCGCGGCGAGTTCCTCCTGTACCAGCGCCAACTCGTAGATTCCGGCACCACCGCCGCCGTACTCCTCGGGGAGGTTCACGCCGAGAAACCCGAGTTTCGATGCCTCCGCCCATAGTTCGGTGAGCGGCTCGTTCCTGCGCGATTTCGGCAGCACGTAATCCATATAGTTGTAGCGCTGCGCCAGAGACGCTACGGCCGATCGAAGTTCCTGTTGTTCTTCGGTTTCGGTGACGATCATTCCGGTGCTCCTGACGTTGCGGATTGTTCTTCGTCCGATAGCGGGCCTTCGGCGGACACCACGGCCAGCACTGCGCCGACGTCGACCTGCGAGCCGACATCGACGTTGAGTTCGGTGAGTATCCCTGTCCCCGGCGCGGTGACGGTGTGCTCCATCTTCATCGCCTCGAGCCACAGGATCGGCTGCCCCGCGGCCACGGTGTCGCCGAGGGCCGCGCCGAGCCGGAGCACCGATCCCGGCATGGGAGCGAGCAGCGAGCCCACTGCGCGGTGCGACGCAGGGTCGGCGAAACGAGGCACCACCTCGAGTCGGACCGGTCCGAGCGCTGAATCGACGTACACGGTGTCGCCGTGGACGGTACTGCCTTGGGCGGTGCCGCCGTATCGGGCGATGGTGAATCTACGGTGCACCCCGCCGCGGTCGAGGACGACGCGTTCGGGAGTGCACTCGACGACGACGTCGGCCGAACCATCGACGACCGGTCCGCTCCTGCTGTGCCGATACCGAATTTCGTGTTCACCGTGGATCCCGGTGTATGTCTTGGTCTGCGGCGCCGACACCAGGTTCCTCCATCCGGCAGGGAGTCCCGAATCGACGGTTGCAGCGGCGCGATTGTGCTCGGACTCCGCCAGTGCGGCGGCCAGAGCCGAGATCGCTTCTGCCTCCAGCGTTGCGACCGGTTCCGATAACACGGCGAGATCATGCGTGGTGAAGAACGCGGTATCGGTCTCACCCGCGAGGAATGCGGGGTGCCGGAGAACGTTGACCAGCAGATCGCGATTCGTGCGGATGCCGTGGATCTCCGCTCCCACGAGCGCTTTCGCAAGCAGCCGTGCGGCCTGCATCCGCGTCGGTGCGTAGGAGATCACCTTCGCGAGCATCGCGTCGTAGTGAGTTCCCACGTGCGATCCGGCGACGACTCCCGAGTCCAGGCGGATCCCGGTGCTGCGCAGTATCCCGAATTCGGTTTCCGCTCCCGGTACCGCGATCCGGTGCACGACGCCCGTCTGCGGCTGCCAATCGCGGGCGGGGTCCTCGGCGTAGAGCCGGACCTCGATCGAATGTCCGCGGACCGGCGGCGGTTCGGGGTCGAGTCGGCCGCCTGCGGCGATGTGCAGTTGCAGATCGACCAGGTCGAGGCCGGTCACGCATTCGGTGACGGGATGCTCGACCTGCAGCCGGGTGTTCATCTCGAGGAAGTAGAACTCCCCCGATTCACCGGAGGCGAGGAATTCGACGGTGCCCGCACCTTCGTAACCGATGGCTTCGGCGGCGCGGCGCGCAGCGTCGAACAACTTCTCGCGCATGCCGGGGATCGAATCGACGAGCGGGGACGGTGCTTCCTCGACGACCTTCTGGTGCCTGCGCTGGATGGAGCATTCTCGCTCACCGACGGCCCACACGGTGCCGTGCCGATCGGCGAGGACCTGTACCTCGATGTGCCGACCGGTTTCGAGGTAGCGCTCGCAGAACACCGTCGGATCGCCGAACGCCGATTCCGCTTCGTGGCGGGCGGCCTCGAGCTGAGCGGGCAGGTCGTCCACCGACCGCACGATCCGCATGCCTCGTCCGCCTCCGCCGGCAGACGCTTTGACGAGCACCGGCAGGTCGGCGTCGGTGACCTGGGCGGGATCGAGTTCCGGGAGGACCGGAACCCCCGCATCCTCCATGAGTTTCTTCGCCTCGACCTTCGAACCCATCCGAGAGATCGAGTCGGGTTGTGGACCGATCCAGACGAGACCTGCGTCGAGGACCGACTGCGCGAACTCGGCGTTCTCGGAGAGAAATCCGTATCCGGGATGTATCGCATCCGCGTCCGCTGCGTGCGCGGCCGCGATGACGGCGTCGGCCCGCAGATACGTGTCGGCCGGTGCGACGCCCGGGAGCCGGACCGCGGCGTCGGCATCGGCGACGTGCGGGCTACCGGAGTCTGCGTCGGAGAACACTGCGACGGTGCCGAGGCCACCGCGACGGCACGAGGCGAAGACCCGGCGGGCGATCTCTCCGCGGTTGGCGACGAGCACGGTGTCGAAGCCGGCGTGGAACGCCGAGTTGCTGACTGTGTCGTTCACTGTGGACCTCACATCCGGAAGACGCCGAAGCCCTCGGCGCCTTCGATCGGTGCGGTGGCGATGGCCGACAGGCACATACCCACCACGGTGCGGGTGTCGCGGGGATCGATGATCCCGTCGTCGTACAAGCGACCGGACAGGAACATCGGCAGTGACTCGGCCTCGATCTGATTCTCGATCGCGGCGCGCATCGCCTCGTCTGCAGCCTCGTCGAACGCCTGGCCTCGGGCTTCGGCTGCGGCGCGGCCGACGATCGAGATGACCCCCGCGAGTTGTGCGCCGCCCATCACCGCGGAGCGCGCACTCGGCCAGGCGAAGAGGAAACGTGGGTCGAAGGCGCGACCGCACATTCCGTAGTGTCCCGCACCGTACGAGGCGCCGAGCAGGATCGAGATGTGCGGCACCGTCGAGTTGGAGACCGCGTTGATCATCATCGCGCCGTGTTTGATCATGCCGCGTTCCTCGTACTCGCGGCCCACCATGTATCCGGTGGTGTTGTGGAGGAACAACAGTGGTGTGTTCGCGCGATTGGCGAGTTGGATGAACTGGGCGGCCTTCTGCGATTCCTCGCTGAACAGGACGCCGCGGGAATTGGCGAGAATCCCGACCGGGAATCCGTGCAGCTGCGCCCACCCCGTGACCAGCGACGATCCGTACAGGGGTTTGAACTCGTCGAAGTCGGAGTCGTCGACGATCCGGGCGATCACCTCGCGCGGATCGAAGGGCCGCCTGAGGTCGTCGGGGACGATCCCGATCAGTTCTTCGGCGTCGTAGCGGGGTTCGAGCGCGTTCTGCACGGCCGCGGGGCCCTGCTTGCGGTAGTTGAGCCGCCGCACGATGCTGCGCCCGATTCGCAGGGCGTCGTGTTCGTCGACCGCCAGGTAGTCGGCCAGACCCGAGGTGCGGGCGTGCATCTCGGCGCCGCCGAGTGTCTCGTCGTCGGATTCCTCGCCCGTGGCCATCTTCACGAGCGGCGGCCCGGCGAGGAACACCTTGGACCGTTCCTTGATCATGACGACGTGATCGGACATGCCCGGGATATAGGCACCACCGGCGGTGGAGTTGCCGAACACGAGGGCGATGGTCGGGATGCCTGCGGCAGACAGGCGTGTGAGGTCGCGAAAGAGCCGGCCGCCGGGAATGAACACCTCCTTCTGCGTGGGGAGGTCGGCGCCACCCGACTCCACCAGCGAGATCAGCGGCATCCGGTTCTGCATCGCTATATCGTTGGCACGCAGATTCTTCCGGAGAGTCCACGGGTTGCTGGTGCCGCCCCGGACGGTCGGGTCGTTCGCGACGATCACGCATTCGACACCTTCGACGACACCGATGCCCGTGACCACCCCGGCGCCCACGGGAAATTCGGTTCCCCAGGCGGCGAGAGGTGAGAGTTCGAGGAACGGCGAGTCGGGGTCGATCAGCAACTCGATCCGCTCTCGGGCCAGCAGTTTGCCCCGCTCGTGGTGTCGGCGCACGTATTTTTCGCCACCACCGCCGAGCGCCTTGGAGTGCTCGGTGTCGAGTTCGGCGAGTCGAGAAGTCATCGCCTCGGCGGCAGCGTCGTACTCGGCGGATCCGGTATCGAGGGCCGACGCCAGCGTGCTCACCCGTGGTACCCCAATCGCTTCGCGGCGAGTTCGATCAGGATCTCGCTCGTGCCACCCCCGATGCCGAGAATACGCATGTCGCGGTACTGACGTTCCACTTCGGACTCGGCCATGTAGCCGAGCCCGCCGAACAGCTGCACCGCCTGGTGGGCCACCCATTCCCCGGCTTCGACCGAACTGTTCTTCGCGAAGCACACCTCGGCGATGAGGTCCAGGTCGCCGCCGACGGCCCGTTCGACGAGGGCTCGCGAGTAGACGCGGGCGACGTCGATCCGCCGCGTCATGTCGGCGAGGGTGCGCTGGACCGCCTGTCTGCTGATCAGCGGGCGGCCGAACGTTTCCCGGTCGCGGCACCAGGCGATGGTCAGGTCGAGGCAGCGCTGCGCACCCGAGTACGCCTGGGCAGCGAGGGCGATGCGCTCGGACACGAAGCCCTGGGCGATCTGGAAGAAGCCGGTGTTCTCGGCGCCCACCAGGTTGGTGGCCGGGACGCGGGCGTCGACGAACGACAACTCGGCCGTGTCGGAGGCGCGCCAGCCCATCTTGTCGAGCTTGCGGGAGACCGTGAAACCCGGTGTGCCCTTCTCGATCACGAGCAGCGAGACGCCACCCGCGCCCGGTCCGCCGGTGCGGACGGCGGTGACGACGAAATCGGCGCGGCAACCGGACGTGATGTACGTCTTGGCACCGTTGACGATGTAGTGGTCGCCGTCACGCACCGCCGTGGTGGTCAGGTTCCCGACGTCGGATCCGCCGCCGGGTTCGGTGATCGCGAGCGACCCGATGAGCTCACCCGCGAGTGTGGGCTTCACCCATCGGTCGATCTGGTCCGGATCTCCTGCGGCGATCAGGTGGGGCAGGGCGATGCCGCAGGTGAACAACGACGCGAACGCGCCACCGGAAGCGCCGGCCTCGTGGAATGTCTCGCACACGGTGAGGGTGTCGGCGCTGTCTCCCCCGGAACCGCCGACCTCCTCGGGGAAGCCCACGCCGAGTAGCCCGAGTGCTGCCGCCTTCTTGTGGAGTTCACGGGGAAGTTCGCCGTCGCGTTCCCACTCGTCGAGGTACGGCAGAACGTCACGGTCGACGAACCCGGTCACGGTCTCGCGCAGTGCACGTCGTTCGGGGGTGTTCCAGATGCTCACGTGTGGTCCTCCAGGAAGGTGGTCGGAATATCGAGGTGTCGGGCCCGCAACCATTCGCCGAGCCCCTTGGCCTGCGGGTCGAACCTCGCGCGGGAGGCGACACCGCGACCGAGGATTCCTTCGATCACGAAGTTGACGGCCCGTAGGTTCGGTAGCAGGTGGCGGGTGACGGCGAGTGGCGCAGTTTCGGGCAGGAGCGATTTGACGGTAGCGACAGTGAGAGTGTGTGCGAGCCAGCGCCACTCGTCGTCGCTACGAACCCACACGCCGATGTTGGCGTCGCCTCCCTTGTCGCCGCTGCGTGCGCCGGCCACCGCGCCGAGCGGCGCGCGCCGGGTGGGTCCGTCGGGGTACGGCGCAGGCAACTCGGGAGCGTCGAGTGGGTCGAGTGTCCGGGTCTGCCCTGCAGGGGGGACCTCGACGCGGGCGCCGTCGGGGAGCACGGCCACGTGGGGAACCTGAACGGCATCGACGTAGCCCGCGGTGTACACGCCGTAGGCACTGCCCGCTCCCGGTGGCGCGGTGAGGAAAAGGCCGGGATATCCCGCGAGTGCGAACTCTACGGCGGTGGAGGTGAATCCGCGTCCGGCAACCTTCGGATCGGGGTCGCGGACGGTGCAGCGCAGCAGCGCACTCGCGGCTTCCTCGGTGTCGGCGTCGGCGTGGTCGGTGCGGGCGAGTACCCATTCCAACTCGGCGGGGCGCGCGGGCAGGTTCGCTTCGATCTGACGTCGCACTAGGCGCGCTTTGGCTTCGATGTCGAGTCCGGTGAGGACGAACTCGGCCTGGTTGTGGAATCCGGCCAGCGCGTTGAGGCAGACCTTGAGGGTCGGCGGGGGTGCCTCGCCGCGCACTCCGGTGAGTTCGACGCGGTCGGGACCGACCTGGTCGAGGTGGATGGTGTCGATGCGTGTGGTGACATCCGGACCCGCATAGCGTCCACCCGTCACCTCGTACAGCAGCTGTGCGGTCACCGTTCCCACGGTGACGGCGCCACCCGTTCCGGAGTGCTTCGTTATGGTCGACGAGCCGTCTGCCTCGATCTCGGCGATCGGGAATCCGGGGCGGTCGAGGTCGTCCAGTTCGGTGAAGAACGCGTAGTTGCCGCCGGTTGCCTGGGTGCCGCATTCGATGACATGGCCTGCGGCGACAGCCCCCGCCAGTGCATCGAATTCGTTTCGAGCCCAACTGAAGTGGGCCGCCGCGGGACCGACGATGGCTGAGGCATCGGTGACGCGCCCGGTGACGACGATGTCGGCTCCCGCGTTCAGGCAGTCCACGATCCCCCACGCACCGAGATATGCATTCGCGGTGAGCGGAGGAGGATCGGTGGTCAGGCCGAGCTCGTCGACGCGGGCGATGAGGTCGTCGCCCTCGACGTGGGCGATACGCGGAGCGAGGCCGAGCGCGCCTGCGAGATTTCGAAGCGCATCGGCGAGGCCTGCGGGGTTGAGGCCACCGGCATTTGCGACGATGCGCACTCCGTTGTCCAGTGCGAGGCCCATGCAGTCCTCGGCCTGGCGCAGGAAGGTCTTTGCGTAGCCTGCGGTGGGATCCTTCATGCGGTCGCGCCCGAGAATCAGCATGGTCAGTTCGGCGAGGTAGTCGCCGGTGAGGTAGTCGAGCTCGCCGCCCTCGAGCATGTCGCGCATCGCCGACAGCCGGTCTCCGTAGAAACCGGAGCAGTTGCCGATCCGCACCACGGCGCTTCGCTGCCGGTTCACTGCGTTCCTCGGCCCTGCTCACGTCCGGTTCCCGGCGGGCCCGCAAAGGCCTGCGCGATGCCGAGCCAGGCCTCGGCGTCGGGCCCGTGGGCGACGAGCGCGGTGTCGGCGCGGTGCACGCGTTGTGTGACGAGCAGACAGAAGTCGAGAGCGGGCCCGGTCACCGATTGCGTGGCGTCGCGCGGCCCCCAGTCCCAGATACTTCCGTCAGGTGCGGTGAGTTCCACCCGGAACGGTTCGGCGGGTACTGCACGGTCGTGGATGACGAACGCGAAGTCGCGCGTGCGGACGCCGATGTGCGCGACACGCTGCAGGCGCGACGTCGGCCGGCGAGTCACCCCGAGGGCAGACGCGACATCACCTCCGTGCGCCCATGTCTCCATGAGTCGCGCGGTCGCCATCGAGGCCGCAGACATCTGCGGTCCGTACCACAGAATTTTCGTTCCCGCGGGGACCTCGGCGAGTGCGCGCGCAAGATCCCGGCGTACGGTGCGCCAGGTTGCGAGTAGTTCGTCAGGCGTGAGCGCCGCGTACTCCGAAGCTCCCCGGTCGACGAATGTGTCGATATCGGTGAGGTTCTCGATTTCGGCGATGAATGTGTCCGGATCGGTGATCGCGGTGAGCGCAGCGCGGTCGGTCCACAGCAGGTGACCGATCTGGTGCGCCACCGTCCATCCGGTTGCGGGAGTCGGACGACGCCATTCGACATCGCCCAGGTCCGCGACGAGTGCGTCGAGAGTGTCGCCTTCGGCGCGCAGGTCGTCGAGGAGCGAGGGCAGGTCAGCCATGCGCTCAGCATCACACCTCGGCGCCACTAAATCAAGCACTCATGATTGTTTTCTCCGCGGGAGGCCGCTCACCACGGGATCGCGCGCATCAGCGGGATCGGACGATCATGCGCAAAAGATCACCGGCGAGCCCCTCGAGCACGCGCGGAGGCCGCCACACGGCACGCAGTACCCGGGACAGATCGAGATCGTCGACCTCGACCACCCGCAATTGCCCAGACTCCACATATTCGGCGACGGCGAGGGTACTGAGCACCGCGGGCCCGACGCCGCCGAGTGCGCTGGTCCGCACCGCTGCGCCGCTGCCGAGTTCGAGCAGCGGGGCCGGCCGTGCGTACTCCTGCAGTGCGAGATCGAGCGTGCGGCGCGTGCCGGATCCCTCCTCACGAACCACCAAGGGGGTCGCGGCGAGTTCTGCCACGGTGAGCGGTCGACGGCGACGTGCCCACGGATGACCCGGCGCCACCACGACGACCAGCTCGTCGCGCGCCACAACCACACTGTGCAGGCCCGCGGGGATGCTGGGTCCCTCGACGAACCCGACGTCACATCCCCCGGCCGCCGCGATGTCGCATACCTGCATCGAATTGTGCACCTGCAGTTGGATCTGAACCTCGTCGTGCACCGCGCGGAACGCACCGAGCCACCGTGGGATCAGGTGTTCCGCGACCGTCATCGATGACGCAACGACGAATTCGGGATGATGTCCGGCGCTCAGCGCCGCGGCCGCGTCGAGGAGTCGATGCGCATCGGCAAGGATCTCTCTGGCCCAGTGCGCCACCACGGTGCCTTCCGGTGTGAGCACCGACCCGGACCGTCCGCGCTTCACGAGAACTGCACCGAGCTGTTTCTCGAGGCGCCGGATCGATCGGGTGGCGTTGGGCTGAGCAACCCCCACCACGCGTGCCGCGGCACCGAGCCCACCATGATCGTCGATACCGACGAGTAGCTCCAGCGCTGAGAGATCCGGCCATTCGGTCATACAGAAACGATATGTCAGACCACGGCCGCTGAGGCAGAATGCGGGCATGTCGTCATTCGATATCGAGCGAGCCCGGGAAGTTCTCGCCGCACAACCGTTCAGCACCCTGATCGGCGCACGCCTGTCCGCCTACGGCCCGGACGGTGTGTCGCTCGAGATACCGCTGCAACCCGAACTGCTCCAGCAATTCGGTTTCGCACACGGCGGCGTCCTGTCGTATGCGGCGGACAACGCACTCACGTTCGCCGCAGGCACCGCGCTCGGACCGTCGATCGTCACGACGGGCTTCACCATCGATTATCTGCGTCCCGCGCAGGGAGTCCTCGTGCGCGCCGACGCTCACGTCGTCGAATCCACGAAACGTCAGGCATTGTGCCGGTGCGAGATCGTCGTGGTCACCGAGGACGGATCCGAGAAGGTCTGTGCCGCAGCGCAAGGCAGTGCCCGCCTGATCGACATCTCACGCTGAGAGCATTATCAGGACCAGAGCGCAGCACCCGAGTGCTGCAACGGTGGCTGCGAGCAGCAGGTTGCGCCACAGGAAATAGATGCCGCTACCTGCGCCGAGCCCGCGCACTCGCGCGCGGTGACCTTCCCGCGAGGTGAACAGCAGCACCAGCACTGGCACCAGGCACAAGAGCCCGATCGACGCGACGACCGGACCGGGCCCGGGAACGAATCGCATGAAGCCCAGCACGATCGCGCCGAGCACCGCTTCGGTGCGCAACCACGCGAGCGAAGTGCGCTCGGGTTGCAGGCCGGGATCGTCGTGCCGCATGGGCGATCACACCACGAGTGCCACGGCCAGAACGATTCCCGCCACCGCCAGCAGTCCTGCGAGCAGATACGCGGCCCACGGGAACGGTAACGGCAGGCCTGAGCGCATGGCCTGCTCGACAGTGATCCATCGCATCACCGCGACGACCACGAACACGACGGCGAACCCGAGCAGGAGGCACGACAGCACCGTGCGCACCACCGGTTCGATGACGTCGCCTGCGAAAGCCTCGAGCGCCACCGCTGCGGCGATGAGACCGAGGGCGGTGCGAATCCATGCAAGAAATGTGCGTTCGTTGGCCAGCGTGAACCGCGGGTCGGGCTCGGTGCCTCCGCGCAGCATCCGTGGCCGTCGATCTCGTCGCGTTGAACTCACAGGGCGGACTCTAGTCCGGTCGGTTCCCGTTCACCGGTTCCCGCGCGGTGCTCGGTCGACGACCACATCCGTGCCACGCGCCGCCGCGGGACGCGACTTCAACGGCTTCTTCGCGGGCCCTTCGACCGGCACCCCGTCGAGCGCGAACTTGCTGCCGTGGCATCGACACACGATCAGGTCGTCCTCCACATCGGTGATGTTGCATCCCTGATGGGTGCAGATGGCAATGAAAGCGTGGAAGTCACCGGCCGTCGGCTGGGTGACGACGAGCCGCTTTCCCTCCAGGAACACGCCACTGCCGACGGGCACGTCGACCACTGCGGCAACCACCTCGGCGTCCGGTCCCGGAGGCGCGGTGGTGGTCGCGGCAGGCGCGGGCTGCTGCTCCGGCGAGGTCGGTGCGCCGCATGCCGTCAGAGCTCCCGCGGCAACTGCGGTACCCGCGCTCGACAACACAACCCGCCGGGACATCGAGGAGGGGTCGCTACTCATTCACACTGTCCGTTCCGATCGCTGACACACCCCGCTCAGGGTAGTCCCGCAACAGCGACAGGGCCGCGACCTGTGTCACCGCCGCGCCCTCATCGCGCGCGGCAGGCTCGCCGCCCGCGATGATGAGGACGCGGCCGGCGGTACGCCCAGTAGTTCTATCGCCGAACGGATCCGATGAACGGAAGTCTGCGGCGGCGCCGACCGAGGTCGACGAGCGCGGCCCGGTCCGTGATCTTGATGCGCGGACGACCGCTCACGCGGCCCGCGGCGCGTTCGGCGGCGTCGATTGCCCGCCACCCGTCCAGGTCGACGCGGTCAGGGCGCCGCTCGGCCAGAAGTGTGCCGAGACTTCGACGATCACCCTCCGGCTGTGTCAACCTTCCCGCGTCGAAATCGGCGAACAGCGCCGCCACGGTCTCCTTCGCGCACCCCTTGTTGGTGCCGATCACGCCGCTGGGCCCGCGTTTGATCCATCCCGTGACGTAGACGCCGGTTTCGACGCGGCCGCCGGTGTTGGGCACCACGGCCCGCTGGTCGTCGAACGGCAGATCGGGAACGGGCACACCTCGGTACCCGATCGATCGGAGCACGAGGCCGGCGTCGATCACCTCCACGTCGTCGGTCGTCCGCGCTACGAGCGCACCCTCGGAGTTCTCGACCAATTCGGTGTGCGCGATACGGACGCCTTCCACGCGGCCGGTGCCGAACAGCTCCTCGGGAGCGGTGAAATAGCGGAAGACGATGCGCCGATTCCCGTCCTGCGGTGTGCGCGCTGCGTACTCCCGTGCGAGCTGCACCCGCATCGCCACAGCAGGATCATGTGCCACGGCACGTTCGCCGGCCGCGTCGAGAACGAGATCGGACTCGTCGATGACGATATCCACACCGTTCAGATCACCGAGCGCGAGGAATTCGGGATTGCTGTATGCGGCCTGAACCGGTCCGCGGCGCCCGAGGAGGACGACTTCGCGAACATTGCTGTGCCGCAGTGCCTCGAGCGCGTGATCGGCGATGTCGGTGCGGGCGAGTTCGTCGACGTCCATCGTGAGGATGCGAGCGACGTCGATCGCGACGTTACCGTTGCCCACGATGACGGCGCGCTCCCCCGACAGATCGAAGGTGCGGTCGGCGTAGTCGGGATGACCGTTGTACCAGGCGACGAATTCGGTAGCGGCGTGACTGCCTGCGAGGTCTTCACCGGGGATACCGAGACGACGGTCAGCGGAGGCACCCACCGCGTACACCACCGCGTGGTGGTGCTCGAGCAGTTCCGCGTGAGTGAGATCGCGGCCGATCTCGGTGTCGAGGTGCAGGGCGAAGGCCTCGCGGCGGAAGGACCATTCGAACGACTCGGTGACGGACTTCGTGCCGGGGTGATCGGGCGCGACACCTGCGCGGACCAGGCCGAAGGGCGTCGGTAGCCGGTCGAACATCTCGACCTCGACATCGGAGCGTTCGAGCAGTTCCTGCGCGGCGTAGCAGGCTGCAGGCCCGGCGCCGACCACAGCGACCCGCAGGGTTCCGCGATCACGCGGGGCGGCCGGCGCCGGAGCGAGTGGACTCCAGCCGTCCGGCATGGGGTGCGTCCGGTAGTAGTCGGCGTTGATCTCGGCGAAACGGGTCTGGGATGGTTCGAGCTTGTCGTCCGGGAGGATCGCTTCGACCGGGCAGGCGTCGGCGCACGCACCGCAGTCGATGCAGGTCTGCGGGTCGATGTGCAGCATCTCCGCCGACCCGAACTGAGGCTCGTCGGGAGTGGGATGGATGCAGTTGACCGGGCAGACGGCAACGCAGCTCGCGTCGTTGCAGCACGTCTGGGTGATGACGTAGGCCATGTCGATGTCCTCGGAAGCGGGGCGGAACGACCGCCAGTTTCATGTAACACATGGTAACAGTTAACTGGAACTCTAGCCGCGCATCCGCGCGCTCCGCAAGACACGACCGGCCACACCGGCAGCAGGAAGTCGACGTCGGCGTTCCGATCCGAACACACAGCCCCTACGGTGGAACGATGACCCGCACCCTGATCCTGCTGCGCCACGGGAAGTCCGCATATCCGGACGACGTGGACGATCACGAGCGCCCCCTCTCTCCACGCGGCCGACGAGAGGCAGGTCTCGCCGGTCGATGGATACGAGCCGACCTGCCCGAGATCGACGCAGTGCTGTGCTCCGATGCGACGCGCACGCGCAAAACCCTCGCCGAGGCGACCATCGACGCACCCGTCGATTACCGCGCGGCGCTCTACGGGGCCACACCCGAGGACGTCCTCGGAGAGATCCGCTCGGTGGAGCCGAACATTCACACCCTGCTCGTGGTCGGGCACGAGCCGTCACTGTCCGAGACGGCGCTGATACTTGCCACCGACCACAGCAGCGACATCGCCCACCAACTCTCCGAGAAGTTTCCGACCTCAGCACTCGCGGTTCTCACCGTTCGAGGCAGCTGGGCCGACCTCGAGCCGGGCCGTGCAGAACTGACGAACTTCCACATCGCGCGCTGAGCCGCGCCCCGCACGGCGCGTCGAGCAGCATTTCCGCACAGCACCCAGAAACCACAAAGGTCCCGCCCTGAAGAGAGAGGGCGGGACCTTTGTGACTACGGCAGCGAACTACCGGTAGTCGTTGGAGTAACCGTAGTCATCCAGAGGCACTGCAGCACCGGTGTTCTGGCCGAAGCCGTCCGGCGAGTAGTACTGGTCGTCGTACGCCGGGATGGCGTACGCGGCAGCACGCGCTTCCTCGGTCGGCTGAACCTGGATGTTCCGGTACTTGTTGATGCCGGTACCGGCAGGAATCAGCTTGCCGATGATCACGTTTTCCTTGAGACCGATCAGCTTGTCCGAACGGCAGTTGATCGCCGCGTCGGTCAGCACACGAGTGGTCTCCTGGAACGATGCCGCCGACAGCCACGAGTCGGTGGCCAGCGAGGCCTTCGTGATGCCCATCAGGACGGGACGACCCGCTGCCGGCTCGCCACCTTCCTGGACCACACGACGGTTCGCAGCCTCGAACTCGCTGCGCTCGACCAGTGAACCGGGCAGGAACTCCGTCGCACCCGAATCGATGATCGTCACGCGACGCAGCATCTGACGAACGATCGTCTCGATGTGCTTGTCGTGAATCGACACACCCTGGCTCCGGTAGACCTCCTGGACCTCATGGACCAAGTGGATCTGAACCTGACGGGGGCCCATCACGCGCAGCACCTCGTGCGGATCGGCAGCACCTTCGAGGAGCTGCTGACCGACATCCACGTGGTCGCCGTCGCCGAGGACACCTTCGGTGCCGTCTGCCTTACGGATGACGTGCAGACGCTGACGCTTGGACAGCTTGTCGTACACGACCTCCTCGCCACCGTCGTCGGGGACGATCGTGATCTTGTAGAAACGATCGTCGTCCTCGAGGCGGATACGGCCGGACACGTCGGCGATCGGAGCCTTGCCCTTGGGGACACGGGCCTCGAACAACTCCTGGACACGCGGCAGACCGCCGGTGATGTCCTCGCCGACACCACCCTGGTGGAACGTACGCATCGTCAGCTGTGTACCGGGCTCACCGATCGACTGAGCGGCGACGATACCGACGGCCTCGCCGATGTCGACGAGCTTGCCCGTCGCCATGGAGCGGCCGTAGCAGGTTGCGCAGACCCCGGTACCGGTGTCGCAGGTGAGGACCGAGCGGACCTTGACCTTCTGGATACCGGCCTCGAGGAGAGCCTCGATCGCGGGATCGCCGAGGTCGGAGCCGCGCTCGACGACGACGTTCCCGGCGGCGTCGATTGCCTCCGTCGCCAGCGTGCGGGCGTACGTGCTCGTCTCGATGTGAGCGTCGCGAACCAGCTTGCCGGTCTCGTTGCCCTGTGCGTCACGCTCGGGCTCGGCGATGACCATCTCGATGCCGCGCGGCGTGCCGCAGTCGACCTCGCGGACGATGACGTCCTGCGAGACGTCCACCAGACGACGAGTCAGGTAACCCGAGTCGGCGGTACGCAGAGCGGTATCGGCCAGACCCTTACGCGCACCGTGCGTATTGATGAAGTACTCGGCGACGGTCAGGCCCTCACGGAACGAGGACTTGATCGGACGAGGAATGAACTCGCCCTTCGGGTTCGTCACCAGGCCCTTCATACCCGCCAGCGAGCGGATCTGGGTCATGTTGCCCGCAGCGCCGGACTTCACGATCGTCGGGATCGGGTTGTCGTCCGGGTAGTGAGCCTCCATGACCTGGCCGACCTCTTCGGTCGCTTCCTGCCACAGCTTGACGAGCGAATCGCGACGCTCGTCCTCCGACAGCTTGCCGCGGTCGTACTGCCGCTGGATCGAGTCGGCCTGACCCTCGTAACGCTCGAGGATCTCCTTCTTCTCCGGCGGAACCAGCACGTCCGACATCGCGATGGTGACACCCGAACGCGTGGCCCAGTAGAAGCCCGCGTCCTTGAGCTTGTCGACGGTCTGCGCCACCACGATCATCGGATAACGCTCGGCGAGGTCGTT
Organism: Rhodococcus sp. NPDC060086; assembly: GCF_042730275.1. Taxonomy (NCBI): domain Bacteria; kingdom Bacillati; phylum Actinomycetota; class Actinomycetes; order Mycobacteriales; family Nocardiaceae; genus Rhodococcus; species Rhodococcus sp. NPDC060086. The sequence continues at coordinate 79,571 of NZ_JBHWWZ010000012.1, read as the reverse complement.
GATGATCCCGGCCTGGCGCTTCTTCGGCATGATGTCGTTGACGAAGCCGTAGTTGATCGGCAGCAACTCGTTGAACATCACGCGACCGAGGGTGGTATCGGCGAGCCAACTCTCGCCGTAACGCCAGCCTTCGGGGAACAGCTCGTTCTCGATCTCGCGCGGCGGACGCTGGTGGGCCAGACGCACCCGGATCGGCGACTGCACCGACAGCACACCGCGGTCGACGGCCATGATGGCCTCTGCAGGCGACGAGTACACGCCCTGCTCCGCCTCGTCGGCCGAGGCAGGCTTGTACGCACCCACGGCGTCCTCGACGAGACGGGTCAGGTGGTACAGACCCGTCACCATGTCCAGACGCGGCATAGCGAGCGGGCGGCCCGATGCCGGCGACAGGATGTTGTTCGACGACAGCATCAGGATGCGCGCTTCGGCCTGAGCCTCCGCCGACAGCGGCAGGTGCACGGCCATCTGGTCACCGTCGAAGTCGGCGTTGAAGGCCTCACACACGAGCGGGTGCAGCTGGATGGCCTTACCCTCGACGAGCTGCGGCTCGAACGCCTGGATTCCGAGGCGGTGCAGCGTAGGCGCACGGTTCAGCAGAACCGGGTGCTCGTTGATGACCTCTTCGAGGACGTCCCACACCTGCGGACGCTGACGCTCGACCATGCGCTTGGCCGACTTGATGTTCTGCGCGTGGTTCAGGTCCACGAGGCGCTTCATCACGAACGGCTTGAACAGCTCGAGAGCCATGAGCTTCGGCAGGCCGCACTGGTGCAGCTTGAGCTGCGGGCCGACGACGATGACCGAACGGCCCGAGTAGTCGACGCGCTTACCGAGCAGGTTCTGACGGAAGCGACCCTGCTTGCCCTTGAGCAGATCGGACAGCGACTTGAGGGGGCGGTTGCCCGGACCCGTCACCGGCCGGCCACGACGACCGTTGTCGAACAGCGCGTCGACGGACTCCTGGAGCATCCGCTTCTCGTTGTTGACGATGATCTCGGGAGCTCCGAGGTCGATCAGTCGCTTGAGGCGGTTGTTCCGGTTGATGACACGGCGGTACAGGTCGTTGAGGTCGGAGGTCGCGAAGCGGCCACCGTCGAGCTGCACCATGGGACGCAGCTCCGGCGGGATCACCGGAACAGCGTCGAGAACCATGCCCATCGGCGAGTTGCCGGACTGCGCGAACGCCGCCACGACCTTGAGACGCTTGAGCGCGCGGAGCTTCTTCTGGCCCTTGCCACTGCGGATGATCTCGCGCAGGTTCTCGGCCTCGGCGATGATGTCGAAGGTCTCGATGAGCTTCTGGATCGCCTCTGCACCCATCGCGCCGGTGAAGTACTCGCCGTAGCGGTCCTGCAGCTCGCGGTAGATCAGCTCGTCCACGATGAGCTGCTTGGTAGCGAGCTTCGTGAACGTCGTCCAGATCTCGTCGAGGCGATCGAGCTCGCGCTGAGCACGGTCGCGCAGCTGACGCATTTCGCGCTCGCCGCCGTCCTTGACCTTGCGGCGGACGTCCGACTTCGCGCCTTCTGCCTCGAGCTCCGCCAGATCGGCTTCGAGCTTCTGTGCGCGAGCTTCGAGGTCGGCGTCGCGCTGATCGGCGACACCCTTCTTCTCGACCTCCATCTCCGCCTCGAGCGTCGAGAGCTCGTTGTGACGGAGCTCGTCGTCGACCGAGGTGATGACGTACGCAGCGAAGTAGATGATCTTCTCGAGATCCTTCGGAGCGAGGTCGAGCAGGTAACCGAGACGGCTCGGCACACCCTTGAAGTACCAGATGTGTGTGACGGGTGCGGCCAGTTCGATGTGGCCCATCCGCTCACGGCGCACCTTGGCGCGGGTCACCTCGACGCCGCAGCGCTCACAGATGATGCCCTTGAAGCGGACACGCTTGTACTTACCGCAGTAGCACTCCCAGTCCCGGGTGGGGCCGAAGATCTTCTCGCAGAAGAGGCCGTCCTTCTCGGGCTTGAGCGTGCGGTAGTTGATGGTCTCCGGCTTCTTGACCTCGCCGTACGACCAGTTACGGATGTCGGCCGCGGTGGCCAGACCGATCCGGAGTTCATCGAAGAAGTTGACGTCGAGCACGTAACTTCCTTTCCCCTGTGCGGGCCTTGTTGCTGCTAGTTGTCGCTATCGCTGCCGGGGCCCGATGCGGTACGCGTCCGGTGTGACTCGGTGGCGTACCGCATCGGTTCGGCTCCTAGTTCGCGAGGTCGTCGACCGTGGCCGACTCGTTGCGGGAAAGGTTGATGCCCAGGTTGGCTGCTGCCCGCTCCAGGTCCTCGTCGTCGCTGTCGGCCATTGCGATGGCAGCGCCGTCGCTGGACAGCACCTCCACGTTGAGGCAGAGCGACTGAAGTTCCTTGAGGAGCACCTTGAACGACTCCGGAATACCGGGCTCGGGGATGTTCTCGCCCTTGACGATCGCCTCGTACACCTTCACGCGACCCACCACGTCGTCGGACTTGATGGTGAGCAGCTCCTGCAGGGTGTATGCGGCGCCGTAGGCCTGCATGGCCCAGCACTCCATCTCACCGAAGCGCTGACCACCGAACTGGGCCTTACCACCGAGCGGCTGCTGCGTGATCATCGAGTACGGACCGGTCGAACGCGCGTGGATCTTGTCGTCGACCAAGTGGTGCAGCTTGATGATGTACATGTAGCCGACCGCAACCGGGTACGGGAACGGCTCGCCGGAACGACCGTCGAACAGCGTCGCCTTGCCGTCGGGGCCGACCATGACCTCGCCGTCGCGGTTCGGCAGCGTCGACGACAGCAGACCCGTGAGCTCCTCCTCGCGAGCACCGTCGAACACCGGCGTTGCGATGTTCGAGTCGGGCTCGGCGGCGAGCATCTCCGCGGGCAGATTCTGTGCCCACTCGGGGCGCGACCCGTCGTCGGCGACCTGCACGTTCCAACCGGCCTTGCCGATCCAGCCGAGGTGAGTCTCGAGGATCTGGCCGATATTCATACGACGCGGAACACCGTGGGTGTTCAGGATGATGTCGACAGGCGTGCCGTCGGGCAGGAACGGCATGTCCTCCTGCGGGAGGATCTTGCCGATGACGCCCTTGTTGCCGTGGCGTCCGGCGAGCTTGTCGCCGTCCTGGATCTTGCGCTTCTGCGCCACGTACACGCGGACGAGTTCGTTGACGCCCGGAGGCAGATCGTCGTCGTCCTCGCGGGAGAACACGCGGACGCCGATGACCTTGCCGGTCTCGCCGTGAGGAACCTTGAGCGACGTGTCGCGCACCTCGCGGGCCTTCTCACCGAAGATCGCGCGGAGCAGGCGCTCCTCCGGGGTGAGCTCGGTCTCGCCCTTCGGGGTGACCTTGCCGACCAGGATGTCGCCGTCGCGGACCTCGGCACCGATGCGGACGATGCCGCGCTCGTCGAGGTCGGCAAGGACCTCGTCGGAGACGTTCGGAATGTCGCGAGTGATCTCCTCGGCACCGAGCTTGGTGTCGCGGGCATCGATCTCGTGCTCCTCGATGTGGATCGAGGTCAGGACGTCCTCTTCCACGAGGCGCTGCGACAGGATGATCGCGTCCTCGTAGTTGTGGCCTTCCCACGGCATGATCGCGAGGAGCAGGTTCTTGCCCAGCGCCATCTCACCGTTCTCGGTGCAGGGGCCGTCGGCCAGAACCTGGCCGGCCTCGACACGCTGCCCCTCGTCGATGATCGGACGCTGGTTGGAGCACGTGCCCTGGTTCGATCGGTCGAACTTGCGCAGACGGTAGGTGCGGCGGGTGCCGTCGTCGGCCATCACCGTGATGAAGTCGGCCGACACCTCCTCGACCACGCCGGGCTTCTCGGTGACGATGACGTCGCCGGCATCCACTGCAGCACGCAGCTCCATGCCGGTACCGACGACCGGAGCCTCGCTACGGATCAGCGGCACGGCCTGACGCTGCATGTTCGCGCCCATGAGCGCGCGGTTGGCATCGTCGTGCTCGAGGAACGGGATCATGGCCGTCGCGACGGACACCATCTGGCGCGGCGAGACGTCCATGTACTCGACTGCGTCGGCACCGACGTACTCGATCTCCGCGCCCTTCTTGCGGACGAGCACGCGATCATCGGCGAACGTATTGTCCGTTGCGATCGGCGAGTTCGCCTGCGCGATGAGGAAGCGGTCCTCTTCGTCTGCCGTGAGGTAGTCGACCTCGTCGGTGACGATACCGTCGACGACCTTGCGGTACGGGGTCTCGATGAACCCGAACGGGTTGACCCGCGCGTACACCGACAGCGAACCGATCAGGCCGATGTTCGGGCCTTCAGGGGTCTCGATCGGGCACATGCGGCCGTAGTGCGACGGGTGGACGTCACGAACCTCGAGGCCGGCACGCTCACGCGACAGACCACCGGGGCCGAGAGCCGACAGGCGACGCTTGTGCGTCAGGCCCGACAGCGGGTTGTTCTGGTCCATGAACTGCGACAGCTGCGAAGTTCCGAAGAACTCCTTGATCGCGGCCACGACGGGACGGATGTTGATCAGGGTCTGCGGCGTGATCGCCTCGACGTCCTGGGTCGTCATGCGCTCACGAACGACGCGCTCCATGCGGGACAGGCCCACGCGGATCTGGTTCTGGATGAGCTCGCCGACGGTACGCAGACGACGGTTGCCGAAGTGATCGATGTCGTCGACCTCGACCGGAACCTCGACGCCGTCCGGAGCGGTCATCCAGTTCTCGCTCGCATGCAGACGCACCAGGTACTCGATGGTCGCGACGATGTCTTCTTCGGTGAGGGTCGATGCCTCGATCGGCTGGCCGGTGTTCAGGCCCAGCTTCTTGTTGATCTTGTAACGGCCCACGCGCGCCAGATCGTAGCGCTTGTCCTTGAAGAACAGGTTCTCGAGGAGCGTCTGTGCGCTCTCCTTCGTCGGCGGCTCGCCCGGACGAAGCTTGCGGTAGATGTCGAGGAGCGCCTCGTCGGTACCTGCGGTGTTGTCCTTCTCGAGCGTGGACATCATGATCTCGGAGAAGCCGAAGCGCTCCACGATCTGCTCGGTGGACCAACCGAGAGCCTTGAGCAGCACCGTGACGGGCTGGCGACGCTTACGGTCGATGCGCACACCGACGGTGTCGCGCTTGTCGACGTCGAACTCGAGCCATGCACCGCGACCGGGGATGACCTTGACGCTGTGCAGGTCCTTCTCGGTGCTCTTGTCGACGGACTTGTCGAAGTACACACCGGGCGAACGCACGAGCTGCGACACGACGACACGCTCGGTGCCGTTGATGACGAAGGTGCCCTTGCCGGTCATCATCGGGAAGTCACCCATGAAGACCGTCTGGCTCTTGATTTCACCGGTGTTGTTGTTGATGAACTCGGCAGTGACGAACAGCGGAGCCGCGTACGTCATGTCCTTGTCCTTGCACTCCTCGACCGAGGCCTTGACCTCGTCGAAGCGCGGGTCGGAGAAGGAGAGGGACATCGAACCCGAGAAATCTTCGATCGGCGAAAGCTCGGCGAGGATCTCTTCGAGACCACCGGCAACACTGCCGTCGCGGCGCTCAGCAGCCTTCGCGCGCCAGCGCTCCGACCCGATCAACCATTCGAAGGAATCTGTCTGTACATCGAGGAGCCCGGGAACTTCGAGGGGTTCGCGAATTTTCGCGAATGAGACCCTCTTCGGGGCTCCGGGGATTCCGGCTACTGCCTTGGTCTGGCTAGAGACTGCCAAGATGCGTCCTTCCAGCACCTCACGCGGGTCGCTCCAACCGGTGCGACCGCCGCTGTACCTGCTTCTTCATGTGGGGCGTTTCGGCTGGTCACAACCCGAACTGAAACCCCGCCGAAGAATCCGATGAAATCGCCCTAAGGGAACGATTCACGGGCTCACAGGTCGAGGTGTGGACAGGAGGCAGCCAGCGCAAAGAACCAACTTACACTGAACACACGAAAATGTCCACGGGTGCGTCAAAGAAACCTGGAGGCGACGTAACTGAGTCGGTATCGCACAGGCGTACCGATAGAGTGACGTCTCACGTCGTTCACGTCAAGAGCCATCGGTCACCGGTGTCCCACCCGCAACAGGCCTACCGACCGGGTGCGCCGGGCCTACTGATCACGGATCTCGGAGACCAGCCAGCGACCATCCGCCTTCTCCATCCGCACCAGCAATGGCGCTGCCGCACTCCCCTGCGCCACCCCGTCACCGGTCGCGCTCACGTTGATGTACGCAGCGACCTCGGCCTTGGACTCGTCGATCATCCGTGCTCCGATGTGCGCCACAGTCACCTCCGTCACGGTCCGGGTCTGCACGGCGGCCTCCTTGGTGACCTGGGCAGTCGAGTCGAATTCCTCGCGGCGTTCGTCGGTGAGCAGTTCGCGGATCTCGGCGAAATCCTCGTCGATCGTCTCGAAGTTGTACCCGTGCATCGCCTCGATCGCGTACGCGGCGGCCTCGGTCACCGCGGCGGTCTCCGCCCGGTCGACCCACGCAACACTTCCGTCCGACGTTCCGGGCCGGAAGGCCGCGACCACCGCGAGCGCACCCAGCAGGACGGCGACCACCGCCACTGCGAGCACCGACATCCGGCTCGGTCCCGATCTTTGCCGGCCATCGGGCTGGTGCGGTGGGTACATCTGATGGGAGGCGTCGGCATGCAACCGGTCATAGGTCTGCAGCGGGGTCTCGCCCGGACTCGGGGCGGAAATCTTTTCAGGATCGACCGTCTCGTCCGGCCCGGCCTTCGCGTCCGGCCCAGCCTTCTTGTCGGCGCCGTCCGGCCGGGCCGAGTCGACCGCGCTGTCGGAGCTGGCGGAGCTGTCAGTGGCCGGACCGGTCGAGGCGGACACGTCGACCTGCTCGACGCGATCGGCTTCGCGACTCGAAGACGCTGGGCTCGAAGAAACTGGGCTCGAAGAAACCGGGCTCGAAGAATCCGGGTTCGAAGAATCCGGGTTCGGGGTGACCGCGTCGGTACTCGGCTCAGGCCTGGTACGGGACGCGCCGGCGATCTTCGGTCGACGGCGCGGCGGCCCGGGGTTGCGTCGCTGCGGTGGCACTACACGTTCTCCTTCGTCGGCTCGCTACTGTCACTGCTCGTCGAGCCGTCACTGCTGGTCGAGACGTTGCTGCAGATGGGGACGTTGTTGCAGGTCACGGCGTTGCGGCACCCTCGGGTACCGGAGCGGGCTCTGCCGGCGCCGGCTCTCCCGGTACAGGCTCGGAGGGAGCAGGCTGTGTGCCCGCGGTCGGGCCCTCCTCCATCGCGACCGACCCGAGCGGCTCGATCGTCACCGCTTTCCAGACGTCGCCGTCCTTCGCCATCGACGCGTTCACCGAGACCTTGTTGACCACGTAGTTCTCGGGAGTGGTCGTGCGCACCGCGAGCACGACGAGTGCCTTTGCCACGTCGTCGTCGGTATTCAGTTCGGTCAAGGATCCGAAGAGCACCTCCGCCGACATGCTGGTGCCGGTCGCAGTGACCTGGTCGCGGATCTGTTGTTCGGTCGCGGCGAGATCGCCCAGCAGCGCGTCGCCGGTGATCGACGAGCGCATGTTGTCGAGCGACGCATCCACATCCTGCGCATCGACACTGTTGAGGTTGATCGTTGCCTGGAACGCCCCGGCCAACGCGGCATCGCGCGTTTCGGCCACCGAACGATCGACGATCAGTGCCTTCGCCCATCCGAATCCGAACCACACGACGGCCACGAGGGCGACCACCGCCAGAGCGCTCACGATCGACAGGGCGACAGTTCTTGCTCTCACTCCAATAACCTACTCACTGCTCATTTCGGGGTGACTCCGAGAAGCGGCGCCAACTGCGTCGCTATCGGATTCAGGTTCAGCTTGTCGGGGTCCTTCTTCGGGATGAAATCCCACGGCTGGATGGTCGCGGGATCGGCGAACACGATCCGGTTCGCACTGCGCACACCCGTCACGCTGCCTTGCGGCGCCTCGCACGACGCTTCCGTGTTGAACGGGAAGTCCTGCTGGTGATCGTCGAAGTTCGGATTCTCCGCGCGCATCTGCTCGATGATCTCGTACGTTCCCTCGTATCCCAGGGTGCACGACGGCGGGTTGTTCGTCTCCAGCACGATGCCCTGCCTCACCGTACCGTCGCCGGGGGCGACGGTACCGGCGCTGGCCGCCACAGCCGGAAGAAACGCGAGCAGTGGCTGCAGTGCGATCGCCTGCGGCGCAAGAGTCTCACCGAGCGCAGCGAGGTTGGTCAGGTCAGCGGTGAGTCCCGGACCTGAATCCGCGATCAGTCGGTCCAGCTCATCGCTCGCAGAGGTTCCGGCTTCGATGAGCCTGCGGATGTCGGGGTCGCTGTCGCGCAGTTGAGCGGTGATCAGGTCGAGATCGGAGCTGAACTGCTCGATTGCGGACGACTGCTCGGACTGGGTGTCGAGCACGGTCAGGCTGTCCCGGATCAACGTGACGGTCTGCGGCAGGTATTCGACACCCGATTCACTGAGCTGGGCGAGCGAGTCGACGAGAATCTGCAGCTCGTCGCCTCGACCGTCGAACGCCGCGCCGAGTTCGGTGACGACGGTGTGCAGTGCCTCCTTCGGCACCGAACGCGTCAGCTCGTTCGTACTCACCAGCAGGTCTTCGACCGGCACCGGAAGATCGTCGGCCGTCGATTCGATGACCGATCCCTCGACCAGGTACGGGCCTTGGTCGGTGGGTGGTCGTAGGTCGACGTACTGTTCACCGATCGCGGATCGGTTCGCGACCACGGCCCGAGCCGATGCCGGGATCTGCGGCCCGCCGTCGTCGAGATTCAACTCGACATCGATACCGTCGGCGGTGAGCGAGAGAGTGCCCACCCGCCCGACCGGTACGCCTCGGTAGGTGACCTCCGCATTCTCGAACACACCGCCCGAACTCGGGAATTGGGCGTTGACGGTGTACTGGCCGAAGCCCATGAGATTGTCGAGCCGAACGTAACGGGCGCCCACGTACACCACGCCCAGCAGCGCGATGACGACGAAGGCCACGAGCTGAATCCTCACCAACCGCGATCTCATCTGCCACCCCCGATTCCGAGCTGATCCATCAGGCCCTCCAGCGGATTGGGCGGAGGCGGTGCGGGCGCACGGCTGCCGCCGGCCTCAGCGACCCCGGGGATCTCGACACCCTCCGGCAACGTGACACCGTCGGGAAGGGTCAGGAGGTCGGGCAATGTCGGTGCGGGCAGTAGCGGTACCAACGAGACCGTCGGCCACCCCACATGCGGTCCGTTTCCGTTGTAGTACGGGTTGGACGGGTCGACGAGCGGCTTCGGGTTCCCGAACTTCGGCTCTCTGTAGACGGGCTCGCCCTGCCCCACACCGAGTGAGGCGAGTGCGTCGCCGATCTGCAGGTCGACGAGGAGGAACAGGTTCATGGAACCGCCGACGATGATGTCTTCGACGCTGTCCGGGAACGGCACCGTCGGGATGAACGACAAAGACTGCACGAGATCGTCGCCCGACGCAGCCAGTGCCTGGAGAGTCGGGCGCAGCGCGAGCAGATCGGCAATGAGGTCGTCCTTGGACTGATCGAGGATATCGGTGCCGACCGTTCCGAGCCGGTCGAGCTGCACGAGGAGTTGCGTGAGCTCGGGTCGCTGCTGTTCGAGCACCTCCGTCGCCACCGGGAGGTCGTCGAGGATCGCGGCGACCTGCTCGTTCTGCGCTGCGACCCGCTCGGACAACGCGTCGAGGCCGTCGATCGCGCGGGTGATGTCGTCCCGCTGCTGGTCGAGTCCGGTGATCAGGGATTCTGCCTCTTGGATGAGGCTGCGTGTCGTGCCTTCCCGCCCCTCGAATGCCGTCGACAGCTCTTCGATCACGGGGGCGAGTTGACCGACACCGCCACCGTTGAGCAGCAATGACAGTGCCCCGAGGACGGGCTCGATCTCGGTCGCGTGACGTGTCCGTTCGAGCGGGATGGTGGCGCCGTCCACGAGTTCACCCGACGCGGGCTCGTCCGACGGCGGAGCGAGCTGCACGAACTTCTCGCCCAGCAGACTGCTCTGCTCGACCACGGCGAACGTGTTGGCGGGTAGGTCGGCTTCGGAGTTGAGGACGATCTCGACGTCTGCGGTCCATCCGTCCCCTGCCACGCCGATCGATTGGACCCGCCCCATCGGCACGCCGTAGACCTTGACGGTCGACTGCGGCACCAGATCGAGGACATCGTCGAATTCGATGGTGACCCGGATCGGATCGTCGCCGAGATCGGCGCCGCCGGGAAGCGGAACATCGTAGATGCCACCGCAACCCGCGACCGTCATCGCGACGACGCATGCCCCCACGCCGACGAGCGTCGAACGCGGCAGGCTCGTGCGTCCATGTGTCACCGTGCGCCTCACTGGCCCCCCTCTTCGCTCAGGTCCAGCCGCGGCGACACGACACCCGGCACCGTACCCGGGACGACCTGCCGCTGGATGTTCTCGCCGCTCATGATTCCGAACGGCAGGATCAGGTCCGGGGACCTCGTGTCCTCGGTGATCTGCCCCATGACGTCGCCGCAGCGGTCGATCAAGGGCTGCATCTGCCGTCCCAGCGCTTCGAACTCGGGATCGCCGGGCATCAGCTTGCCCACGTCGATGAGCTTGCAGATGGCCCCGGCCGGATCCTCCAGATCCGGCAGGACCAGACGCGACGACAACGAGCCCGATTCTGCGTCGTACGAGTTGACGAGGTTGCTCACCGCGAGTGGCAGCAGCGTCAGGGAGTTCACGAGAGATTGACGATTGTTCGCCAGATTCTCCGTGACGGGAACCAAGGCATCGACGTTGTCCTTGACCGCTTCCTGGTTGTCGCGCACGAACGTCGTGACGTCCCCGAGCGTCATCGAAAGCTGTTCGAGAGCTTCACCGAGGTTCTGGCGTTCCCCGGCGAGAAATCCCGACAGATCCGCAAGTTGAGTGTTGAACTGCCGCACCTGCTGGTCGTTGGCCGCGAGCGCGCTCACGAAGATCTGCAGGTTCTCGATGGTTCCGTAGAGATCACCGCGCGATTCGTTGAGCGTGCGGGCAGCAGCCGAGAGCTGGTCGATGCTCTGGCCGAGCGCCGCGCCGTTGCCTTCGAGGTTCTCGGCACCGACCTCCACGAACTCGGTCAGCGCACCGTCGGCGTTCGCTCCCTCCGGTCCGAGGGCCCGCGCCAGCTCGTCGATGCTCGCGTACAGCTCGTCGACCTCGACGGGAGTAGCGGTGTGTTCGCGGTCGATGACGGCACCGTCGCTCATCGTCTCGCCACCCGAGTAGGCAGGGGTGAGCTGGACGTAGCGGTCGGCGACCACGGAGGGCGTGATCTGCACGGCCCTGGCGTCGGCCGGGATGTCCACTCCGCGAGCGATGCGCATGGAGACCTCGACGATCTCCCCTTGCGGTTCGACGGAGGTGACACTGCCGACCTCGACGCCGAGAACCCGTACGTCGGATCCTTCGTAGATACCGACGGCCTTGTCGAAGTACGCGGTGACCGTCGTCGTTCCGGCGCGGGCGAACACCCACCACAGGGCACCCGCGACCACGAGCGCCACGGCCACTGCGAGCGCGATCAGCGCAGTGCGCCCGCGGCCGCTCCGCTCCGGGGAATCGGTGTTGTCGGCGTGTGCCATCAGTTCCCCTCTCCCAATGTGCGCCCCGGCTCTCGGTATCCCGGAATCTCGGGCAGACCCGGCGGCGTGAGGTTCACGACGACCTGATCGAACCAGCGGCCGTTGCCGACCACATTGGAGTACAGACGCACGAACGGCTCGTACAGCTTCATGGCCCTGTCGAGGTTGTCGTTGTTGTCCTGCAGGATCTGCACGACGCCGCGCAGGTTCTCGAGAGCCGGACCGATCTGTTCCTGGTTCTCCACCACCAGCGCCGAGAGCTCCGTGGAGAGCCGCTTGGTTCCTTCGAGCAGCTGTGAGATGGCCTGTTGCCGGTTGTTGAGCTCGGTGATGAGCAGGGCTCCGTCGCTGAGCAGACGATTGAACTCGGTGTTCCGGTCGGCCAGGATCTGCGACACATTGCCCGTGGCTTCGAGGAGCCGCTTGAGTTCCTTGTCGCGACTCGCGATCGTCTCCGACAACCTGCTCACGCCGTCGAGAGACGCGCGGATGTCGTCGGGAGTCTCCGAGAACGCGCCGGCCAAGGTCTCGAAACTCGTTGCGAGCTGGTCGGAGTCGATGTCGCCGAGTGTCGTGGCCGCGGACGAGAATGCCTCGATCACGTCGTACGGCGAGACCGTGCGGTCCAACGGAATCCGGTCGTCCGGGTCGAGGACCTCGGCACCGCTCGGGTTCAGCGCGAGGTACTTCTGCCCCAGGATCGTCTTGATCTGGATCGATGCCGAGGTGTTGTCGCCGACCCAGGCGTCCTGCACTCGGAAGGACACGATGACGCGATCACCTTCGAGTTCGACGGCGCTGACCGTACCGACCTTGACGCCGGCGATGCGGACCTCGTTGGTGGCCTTGAGCCCTGCCGCCTCGCTGAACTCGGCTTTGTAGGTCGCTCCGGCGCCGACGATCGGCAACGAGTCGAGAAAGAATGCGGACAGTGTTGCCAGCAGAATCACGACGATGCCCAGGGCACCGGCGGCTGCCGGACTGCGGCGTGTACTCATCGTCCCTGCAACTCCTGCATCCCGTCCTGCGAGCATCGCTGCGCCGCATTCGTATAGATGGGCTGATTGACGGTGGGTAGCCCTGTGGGGAGATTCAGGTACGGCACCGAACCGGGGCCGGCGATGATGTCGATACCGCACAGGTAGAACTGGAACCACGACCCGTAGCTGGCGACACGGCCGAGTTTCTCGAGTTTGACGGGCAGGTTCGCGAGCACGTCGTTCACTTCACCGCTGTTCGCATTGAGGTTCGCGGTCAGCTCGTTCAGCGCGGTGATCGACTGGGTGACCGACGGGCGGGTCGGTTCCAGCACGTCCGCCACCGCGTCGGTCAGGCCCGCGAGTGACTGCACCGACGAACCCACCGTGTCGCGGTCCGCTGCGAGACCGCTGACGAGCGCTTGGGTGTTGACCAGGAGCGAGTCGAGTTGTTCGTCGCGCTCGTCGATCGTCGTGAGGACGGTGTTGAGGTTGTCGATCACGGCACCGATCACGGCGTCCTTGTCGGCGATCGTGTTGGTCAGGCTTGCGGTGCTGCGCACGAGATCGCCGATGGTGCCCGCTTCGCCTTGGAAGACCTGGATGATCTGGAAGGACAGCTTGTTGACGTCGTCGGCGCTGAGCGTTTGGAACAGCGGGCGGAATCCGTCGAACAACGTCGTGAGGTTGACTGCCGGCCGAGTCCGTTCGATGGGGATGGTCTCCCCTTCGGTCATGCGCAGCCCCTGGTCGCCTTCGCCCTGTCCCAGCGCGATGTAGCGCTGGCCGACCAGATTCCGGAAACGCAGGGCCGCGGTCGACGTCGCAGGAAGCCAATCGCGTTGCTGGAGTGAGAACGTCACGCGGGCCTGGCGTTCGTTGACGATCGCGATGTCGTCGACCTGTCCCACCTTGACGCCTGCGATGCGCACGTCGTCGCCCTCGTTGAGTGAGGTCACGTCGGAGAACACGGCGTGGAACTTCGCCCCTCCGCTACCTCCGACGGTCGCGATGGTGGCTGCGAGGACACCGGTGGCGAAGATGGTGACGACAGCAAAGACGATCAACTTGATCAGTGGTGCAGCAAGGCCTCTCACTGGAAGCTCACCTCCGCACCACGAAGTGCGGGTGCGCCCAGCCGTGTCGTCCACCCCGGGACGTCCTGCGGTGCGATGCCTGTGGCCTGGCCGTAGATCACGTCGAGGGTGTCCTGTTCTGCACGCGACCCCTCGTACGAGACCGGGGTCGCGGCGTCCGGCCCGGACAGCCCGATGATGGTGCTCACGTCGTCGGGCACACCAGATCCTTCGGGTGCCGGAAACATCGGGATCGACGCGGGTCCCGGGTTACGAGAGGGCACCTGGTAGGAGCCGTCGTTGACCGAGCCACCGGGGTACTGGGGGAAATGCCGGCCCGGTTCGGTGACCTGGTCGTAGCAGGCTGGTCCTCGAGTGTCGAGCAGACGCGGTTCGTCCTGGTTGGGCAGGTAGCGGCCCTTGGGGTTGGTGAACTGGATGTTTGCGCGCGCGCCGGGGAAAGGATCGTCAGCGGCGAGCAGTTCCACCGCGGCGGGCTTGGCTTCGGCGAAACCCCGGAACGTGCATTGGAACGACGGCGAGTACCGGGCGAGCAACTGCAAGGCTTCCTTGGAGTCCGCAGCGATGCTGATCAGCGAGTTCGCGTTGGTCTGCAGAAAATCTGCGGTCGACGCGGAGGCGCCGGTCGCGCTGGCCAGCAGGGTCCGGATCTGGTTCTGCTGTTCGACGACGGTGCCGCCGGTGGTCCGGAGGTTGTCGAGTGCATTGATGAGGTCGGGGGCAGCCTCGGAGTAGGTCCGGGTGAAATCGGCGAGGCCGCGCAGGTCTTCCTGCAGGGTCGGCAGTTCCACGTTGACCTCTCGGAATATCTGTTCGAGGTTGTCGACGGTCCGGCCGAGCGTCTCGCCTCGGCCGCTGAGTCCCTGTGCGAGTGCACCGAGGGTGTTCGCGAGGTCCTGCGGAGGAATCGCCTGCAGCAGGGGGAGCAGTCCGTCGAGCACCTCGCCGAGTTCGGCGGTCTTCTCGCTGGTGTCCTGCACCAGGACGTCGCCTGCCTGCAGCGAACGGCCGGGATCGTCCGGGATGATCAGCGACACGTACCGCTCACCGAAAAGCGTCTTCGGCAGCAGCTGTCCTGTCGAATCGGCGGGAATGAGGTCGGCCTGATTCGGGTCGATGGCGAGGTGCGCAGTGACCTGGTCGCCCGAGGTGCTCGTCGATCGCACCTCCCCCACGATCACACCGCGTACCTTCACGTCGGCGTTCTTGGGGAGCGCGTTGCCGATGCTGTCGGTGAGGAGTTCGACCTCGACGACCTTCTTGAACGTCTTGTTGTACATCGCGATGGTGCCGGCGATGAACAGTGCCAAGACGAGGAAGAACACCAGACCGAGCAGGCGCCGCCGCACCGTCGATGTCTCGCTCATCCCGCCACCCTCACCGTCGTGCTGGTCCCCCAGATCGCGAGACTGAGGAAGAAGTCGAGCACCGCGATGGTGACGATCGCGGTCCGCACCGCACGCCCCACAGCCACACCGACGCCTGCGGGACCGCCACTCGCGTGGAATCCGTAGTAGCAGTGGATGAGGATCAGCACGAACGCGAATACCAGTACTTTCGCGAACGAATAGAGCACGTCCTCCGGTGGGAGGAACAGATTGAAATAGTGGTCGTACGACCCTGCCGACTGCCCGTTGAACATGGTGCTGATCACCCGTGTCATCAGGTACGCGGCGAGCAGGCCGACGATGTACAGCGGGATGACCGCAACGAAGCCTGCAATCATTCGCGTGGTCACGAGGAACGGCACCGACGGAACCGCCATCACCTCGAGGGCATCGATCTCTTCACTGATCCGCATCGCGCCGAGCTGTGCGGTGAAACCACAGCCGACAGTGGCCGACAACGCGAGCGCTGCGACGACCGGCGCGAGCTCACGGGTGTTGACGTAGGCAGACAGGAAGCCCGTGAGCACCGACGATCCGAGCTGTTCGAGCGCCGCGTAGCCCTGCAGGCCTACGACGACGCCGGTGAACCCGGACATCATCGCGATGACGCCGATGGTGCCGCCGATCACGGCGAGGGCACCACTGCCGAAGGTCACCTCGGCGAGGAGCCGAAGAACTTCCTTGCGGTAATGCGTGATCGTTCGCGGAATCCACGCGACCGCCCGCGCGTAGAACGACATCTGCTCGCCCGCGCGGTCGAGAATGTTCAGCGGTGCGCGCAGCACTCTCCGGCCGCGGATCAGAAAGAGATCTCCGCGGCCCTTGGCGATTGTCATCGGTTCAGGACCCCTTCGCCGGAACGACCTGCAAATACACCATCGTCAGGATGAGATTCGCAAAGAAAAGCAACAGGAATGTAATGACGACGGTCTGGTTCACCGCTTCGCCGACGCCCTTCGGGCCGGGACCCGGGTTCAGTCCCTTGTACGACGCGACGACGCCGGCGATGACACCGAAGATCGCCGCTTTGAGCTCCGCCACATAGAGGTCGGGAAGCTGCGCCAGGGCCGAGAACGATGCGAGGTACGCCCCCGGGGTCCCGTCCTGGAGGATGACGTTGAAGAAGTACCCACCCGCGATACCGACGACCGAGACCAGTCCGTTGAGGAGCAGGGCCACCAACACCATCGCGAGCACACGCGGCACCACCAGTCGCTGGATCGGGTCGATGCCCAGCACCTTCATCGCGTCGATCTCCTCGCGGATGGTGCGAGATCCGAGATCGGCCGTGACCGCGGAACCTGCCGCGCCCGCGATCAGCAATGCGGTCACGATCGGGCTGCCCTGCTGGATCACCGCGAGCACGCTCGCTGCGCCGGTGAACGATTCCGCACCGAGCTGCTTGATCAGCGACCCGGTCTGCAGCGATACGACGGCACCGAACGGGATCGCTACCAGCGCTGTGGGGAGGATCGTGACGCTGGCGATGAACCAGGCCTGCTCGATGAATTCCCGGAACTGGAACGGACGCCGGAAGGTGTTGCGTACGACGTCGACGAACAGTTCGAAGATGTTCCCGGCTTGGGTGAGAGCGCCGTGCACCGGGCGCACGAACGAGGTACTTCCCCCCATCTATTCTCCTACTTCATGCCGTGAGGCTGGTTGTATCCTTCGGGCGAGTACGCGGGAATCACCTGGGTGTCGTCGTCGCGGTAGTCGTGCTGGGGGTAGGAAGACGCTGTGTCTTCACCGTCGAGCGATTCGACGATCGCGGCCTGTGCCGCCGGCGGAAGCGTGTGCAGGATCCGACGCACACGTGCCTGACGCCGCCCCACCGCCTGACGCACCGGCATCCCCGGCGTCGCATGCATCTGCGGAACGATGCCCTCCACATCCTCGACACCACCGGCATGGTGCCCGGCGTCCACGAGCGCCTGCTCGTGAGCCATCTGCGCCTCGTCCTTCTCCTCC
Organism: Rhodococcus sp. NPDC060086; assembly: GCF_042730275.1. Classification (NCBI taxonomy): domain Bacteria; kingdom Bacillati; phylum Actinomycetota; class Actinomycetes; order Mycobacteriales; family Nocardiaceae; genus Rhodococcus; species Rhodococcus sp. NPDC060086. The sequence continues at coordinate 62,557 of NZ_JBHWWZ010000012.1, read as the reverse complement.
GACATCCCGATCGGACCGATCATCGTGCCGTTGAGGAACTGCTTGACCACCGGCTCATCCGAGGTGAGCAGCACCTCACGCGGACCGAACATCACCAACTGCCGACGGAACAGCATCCCGATGTTGTCGGGCACCGTACGAGCCAGATTGATGTTGTGCGACACGATCAGGATCGTCGCGTCGATCTCCGCGTTGATATCGATCAAGGTCTGCGAAATGTACGTCGTACGCACCGGATCGAGACCCGAGTCCGGCTCGTCCACCAGGATGATCTCGGGATCGAGCACCAGCGCACGAGCCAGCCCCGCACGCTTACGCATACCACCGGAGATCTCACCGGGAAGCTTGTCTTCCGCACCGAGCAGACCCACGAGCTCGAGCTTGCTCATCACGACCTTGCGGATGTCCGACTCGGACTTCTTGGTGTGCTCACGCAACGGGAAAGCCACGTTGTCGTACAGGTTCATCGAACCGAACAGCGCGCCGTCCTGGAACAGCACGCCGAACAGCTTCCGGATCTCGTAGAGATCTTTGCTCGAGCACTGCAGAATGTCGGTGCCGTCGATGACGATCGTGCCCTGCTCGGGCCGCAGCAGACCGATCAGCGACTTGAGGAACACCGACTTACCCGTACCGGACGGACCGAGCAGCGCACTGACTTCACCCGCGGGAAGCGTCAACGACACGTCCTGCCAGATTCGCTGCGAGCCGAACGACTTGGTCAGCCCCTCGACGGAAACCTCTACGCCCACGATTACCTCCACACTGTTTCGACGCCATCCCCCGCTGTGGGTTGGGCCACTCTATCGCATCGAAGTGGTGTCTGTGACAGTGAATACTACTTATGAGTAAGTTGGCAAATCGACACTCTGCGCATAGGAGCACTTACGCCATGACCTGCGCCGATACACAGTCAGTACGGTATTCGACAAGCGTCCGGAATGCGCAGGGAACACGCGGGCAATTCCGATTCGGACGACATTCTCGGCACACACGTAAAAGCCGCCCCCACGGATTCGAAATCCGTGGGGGCGGCTATACGTTCACGCCACTACGCGAGAGCAACTCCCGCGCGAATGAGGAACCGTCCTACTTGACGGTGACCTTGGCGCCGGCCTCTTCGAGCTTGGCCTTTGCAGCCTCGGCAGCGTCCTTGGCAACCTTCTCGAGGATCGCCTTCGGAGCACTCTCGACGAGGTCCTTGGCTTCCTTCAGGCCCAGGCCGGAGACGAGCTCGCGCACGACCTTGATGACCTGGATCTTCTTCTCGCCGGCACCTTCGAGGACGACGTCGAACTCGTCCTGCTCTTCAGCAGCCTCGGCAGCGACCGGAGCACCGGCAGCAGCGACGGCAACCGGAGCAGCAGCGGTGACCTCGAAGGTCTCCTCGAACGCCTTCACGAACTCCGAGAGCTCGAGCAGGGTCAGTTCCTTGAAAGCGTCGAGCAGCTCTTCGGTGGTGAGCTTCGCCATGGTGGCGGTCCTTCCTGATAAGTCCCATGTCGCTGATCCGCGACCGATTGGGAGGGTGCACGCCGAAGCATGCGTGGATGTATCTGTTTTCGCGGTGATGCAGATTCGCGGTGATGCGGATCAGCGTCAGGCGGCTTCTTCGGCCGCCTTCTTCTCCTGCAGGGCGGCCGCGAGGCGAGCCACCTGGGAAGCGGGAGCATTGAACAGGCCGGCGGCCTTTGCCAAGTTGCCCTTCATCGCGCCGGCGAGCTTGGCCAACAGAACCTCGCGGGACTCGAGGTCCGCGATCTTGTTGACCTGGTCCACGGACAGCACGTCGCCGTCCATGTACCCGCCCTTGATGACGAGTGCCTTGTTGTCCTTTGCGAAGGCCTTGAGAGCCTTCGCAGCGTCCACCGGCTCGCCCTTGACGAACGCGATGGCGGTCGGACCGACGAACAGATCGTCGAGACCCTCGACGCCCGCCTCAGCGGCGGCACGCTTGACCAGGGTGTTCTTGGCGACGGAGTAGGTCGCACCCCCTCCGAGCGCGCGACGCAGCTCGGTCAGACTTCCCACCGACAGACCACGGTATTCCGTGACCACAGCGGCCGTCGAGGTCTTGAACTGCTCGGTGATCTCCTCAACTGCGGAGACCTTCTCGGGCTTTGCCATACTTCGCCTCCTCTCAGTTACAGTCGTTTTCCCGGCGTCCCGAACGGGACGTCCCACCTGCGACAGGCGTTGGGCCGAGAAACGACGAACGCCCCGGCGCAGGGCACACGGGGCGTAGAAGGAAAAGGCGGTGAATCGGCTTCTTACCCGAAGGCTCGACGCGCGAATTCTCTCGCATCTCCCTAACCTCGTCCTCCTGCGTGGGCCGCCGGACAAATCCGGACCTTCAACCGATTCCGCATGCGGAAAGGGTGACCAACGGTCTTGGGTAGAACATGATCGGGGTGAAGATCGGCACAATGCCGAACTACACGCTGAACAATAGCGGATGAATCGGCGGGAATGCAAAACGGTCGGCACGGAGATGATCCGTGCCGACCGCTCGTTGCGTTCGTAGAACGAACGAAGGTGCTACCGAAGCCTATTCGGCGATCTCGAGGAGGTTACGCGTACGCGCCGGATCCACCGGGATGCCCGGTCCGGAGGTCGTCGCGATCGTGACCTTCTTGATGTAGCGACCCTTCGCGCTCGACGGCTTCACACGAAGCACCTCGTCGAGGGCAGCAGCGTAGTTCTCGACCAGCTTCGTCTCGCCGAACGACGCCTTGCCGATCACGAAGTGCAGGTTCGAGTTCTTGTCGACGCGGAAGTTGATCTTGCCGCCCTTGATGTCCGTCACAGCCTTCGCGACGTCCGGGGTGACCGTACCGGTCTTCGGGTTCGGCATGAGACCACGCGGGCCCAGAACACGAGCGATGCGGCCGACCTTGGCCATCTGATCCGGTGTCGCGATGGCGGCGTCGAAATCCGTCCAGCCACCCTGGATCCGCTCGATCAGATCCTCGGCACCGACGACATCCGCGCCTGCGGCCTCGGCCTCAGCGGCCTTCTCGCCGACAGCGAAGACGACGACGCGCGCGGTCTTACCCGTGCCGTGCGGCAGGTTCACCGTGCCGCGGACCATCTGGTCCGCCTTGCGCGGGTCCACACCGAGGCGCATGGCGACCTCGACCGTGGCGTCGTAGTTCTTGGACGTCGTCTCCTCGACCAGCTTCGCTGCATCGAGCGGGCTGTAGAGGGCGTCCGGATTGATCTTCTCGGCGGCGGCGAGGTAAGCCTTGCTGCGCTTTGCCATGTTGTTTCCTAACTTCTCACCGGTAGGTGAATGGTTCGGGAGTGGTGCGGGCCTGGCCGGCCCTCCCACACTTGCCTGGTGGAGGTCAGCCCTCGACGGTGATGCCCATCGAGCGTGCCGTGCCCGCGATGATCTTCGCGGCGGCCTCGACGTCGTTGGCGTTGAGGTCTTCCTGCTTGGTCTTCGCGATCTCGCGGACCTGATCCATGGTCACCTTGGCGACCTTGGTCTTGTGCGGCTCGCCGGAGCCCTTCTGCACACCAGCAGCCTTGAGCAGCAGCTTGGCAGCCGGAGGGGTCTTCAGCTTGAAGTCGAACGAGCGGTCTTCGTAGACCGTGATCTCGACCGGCACCACATTGCCGCGCTGCGACTCGGTCGCCGCGTTGTAGGCCTTGCAGAACTCCATGATGTTGACGCCGTGCTGACCCAGCGCGGGGCCGACCGGCGGAGCCGGGTTGGCCGCGCCGGCCTGGATCTGGAGCTTGATGAGCCCGGCGATCTTCTTCTTCTTGGGGGGCATCTCTATTCCTAGTTTCTTGCTCGGTGTGGTTCTTGCGTATTCCTACTGCAAGCTTTCGTGTGTCGAAAGGATCGGCAGATCAGAGCTTCGAGACCTGCGTGAAGGACAACTCCACGGGAGTTTCGCGACCGAAGATCGACACCAGGACCTTGAGCTTCTGCTGCTCGGCGTTGACCTCGCTGATCGACGCGGGCAGCGTGGCGAACGGACCGTCCATGACGGTGACCGACTCGCCGACCTCGAAGTCGACCTCGATGGCCGGCTTGCTGGCGGCGGATGTCTGCTCGCCTCCCGCGGACGCACCGGCGGCGGGCTTCTTCTTCGCCTGCTGAGGAAGGAGGAACTTCACGACCTCCTTGATCGTCAGCGGCGATGGCCGAGACGTGGCGCCGACGAATCCGGTCACTCCGGGCGTGTTGCGCACGGCGCCCCACGATTCGTCGTTCAGCTCCATGCGCACCAGGATGTAACCGGGCAACACCTTGCGGTTGACCTGCTTACGCTGACCATTCTTGATCTCGGTGACTTCTTCGGTCGGCACCTCGACCTGGAAGATGTACTCGCTCAGGTCGAGGTTCAGGACGCGGGTCTCGAGATTGGTCTTCACCTTGTTCTCGTAGCCGGCGTACGAGTGGATCACGTACCAGTCGCCCGGCTCGAGGCGCAGCTGCTTCTCGAGCGCCTCAGCAGGATCGACCTCGTCGGCGGTCTCGGTATCGGCTGCTGCGCCCGCCTCCACCGACTCTTCGGTCGCGGGGCCATCGACGACCTCCTGGTCGACGACTGCCTCGTCGACAACGACCTCGTCCGAAACGCGCTCGTCGGGCGAGGGCTCGTAGGAGTCGTTCTCGGGGGTGCTCACCGGGGCACTTTCCTCTCGTCGATCACAATTTGCCGGCGCGCGTACGCGCTAGCCGAACAACCAGTTGACGCCCTGACCGAATGCCAGGTCCAATCCGAAGATGAGCGCGGTCATGACGGCCACGAATACAACAACGACAATCGAATAGGTCGTCAGCTGCTTACGATTCGGCCAGATCACCTTGCGGAGTTCCGCGATGACCTCGCGGAGGAATCGACGCAGGCGCTTGAAGATGTTCTCGGGTTTCTGCTGAGCTGGCCGGTCTGCCGCCTCGACTGCGGATCGGCGGGTACGCGGGCCCTCGGCGTCTGCAGAAGACGATGCCTGTGCGCCGGAACGGCGAACTGCGCGCTTACCACTCGGACGCGCAGCCGAAGAGGAAGCGTCGGGGGTTGCGCCGGTTTCCGTTCCGGCATCACCGGGTGCAAACCCTCCGGTGTCGCCGTCGCGCCTACCGCGCTCCTCGCTCACATCGTTCCTCTCGGTCGCTGGGCAGTCCGGGTGCAGGGGCGACAGGACTTGAACCTGCAACCTGCGGTTTTGGAGACCGCTGCTCTGCCAATTGAGCTACGCCCCTTTGGCCGATCATCGGCGTCGACACTTCGACACCTCGCAGATCGGCCGATCTGCAATCACATGACACGCGCGCCACCCCACCGGTACATCCAAGTACCGAAGAGCAGCGCGCTGCGCTATGCGATCCCAGAAGCCCTAGTGTACTGCATTGCCCCGGGACTACCCAATCCGCTCGACCGTCAAGCCAAGCGGACCGTTGCCGTGGCCCGACCGAAGATCTTGCGCCCTTCGGACTTCGCCACGATCGCGACCACTGCCGTCCTGCTTTCCGGGTCCACCGACTTGACCTTGCCTGTGAACTCGATTGCGGCGGCCTTGTCGGCCTCCACGAACACCGGGCTCGTGAAACGAACATTGTATTCGTTCACAGCGCCCGGATCGCCGAGCCAGTCGGTGACGAAGCCGGCAGCAATGCCCATGGAGAGCATGCCGTGCCCGACCACGTTGCGCAAACCGGCAAGTTCGGCAACCTTGTCGCTCCAGTGGATCGGGTTGGGATCACCCGACACACCGGCGTAATTGACCAGGTTTCCACGCGTGAGCGTCACGACACGCGAGGGAAGTTCCTCGCCCACCGTCACGTCGACGAAGCTACGGAGCGTCATGCATCATCACATCCTTGACCGCCTCCGCGATGTTCGCGTCGACCTCACCACCCGTACGACCGACGAGCGTGGTCCACGTGGTCAACACGAGATTGTCGTACTGATCAGTGATCACGTTCTTGGTGGTGATGATGTCGCTGCCGGCAACCTGACGGAAGTCGTCGAGGTACACGTCGCAGAACAAACGATCGCCGACCTGGATCGGCCGGTGCAACACCAAGCGCTGATCGGTCTGCATGATCTGGCTGAGGTCGTATCCGGTGACGATCTCCTCGAACAGCTTCCGCTGTGCGATCATCCCGATGATCGAGACGAAGGTCAGCGGAGCGATCAGGCCGTCGTATCCGAGGCCCTTCGCTGCTTCTTCATCGTGATGCGCCGGGTGAGAATCGAGCACGGCGCGGGCGTACTCACGCACCTTCTCGCGGCCGACCTCGTAGAAGTCGTCCACTCGGTAGTGATGACCGACCATGGAGGCGGCGTGGGCGGCGGCATCGAACGGGATCCCGGCCCGTTCGGTCACGTCCACGGGTTCATCGTTCATAAGAATGTCTGTCATACGCAAAACCTCCGCAATTCCGCTCAACGCCTAACGGCGTGGGCGGTACTGCGGAGAGCTCACGCGTCGACGTCGATCCCGAACAGGCTACTTCGACTCGCGATGCGACTGATGGGTGCCGCAGTTCGGGCAGAATTTCTTCAGCTCGAGGCGGTCGGGATCGTTACGACGGTTCTTCTTGGTGATGTAGTTACGGTGCTTGCACACCTCGCAGGCCAGAGTGATCTTCGGCCGAACGTCGGTGGAGGAGGCCACGGGATGCCTTCTTTCGCGTAAATCTGACCATTTCGGATCAGGTGGTTCGTTCTACTTCGGTAGCGGTGACCGGACTTGAACCGGCGACGCAACGATTATGAGTCGTTTGCTCTACCAACTGAGCTACACCGCCTCGGTGTCGAGTGTCGCAGATAAAGGGCGTCACTCCAATCCAGCGAGCCCCCTGACGGAATCGAACCGTCGACCTTTTCCTTACCATGGAAACGCTCTGCCGACTGAGCTAAGGGGGCACGGCCACCGTAAGCATCTCTGCTCGCTGCGGCCTCCAAAAGATTACACACACTCGCCGTCAGTACAAAATCTGCAGGTTGGAGCGTGTAATCGCACCCGGGTGCCCCGACACGGACACCCCTTGAAACTACCCGAGATGCAGAACAGCCCCGGTTCCGCGGAACCGGGGCTGTTCTGTGTGGCAGATGTAGGATTCGAACCTACGTAGGCATAAGCCGACGGATTTACAGTCCGCTCCCATTGGCCGCTCGGGCAATCTGCCGGGTGCGTCGGGATCAGCTCCTCGATGCGATTGGAACAATACAACGCATACCCCCCTCGATTGCAAACCGGGTGGTTACGGGGTTGCGCGAAGCGATACCGTCGGCTGGACACGACCCCCTACCGACCGATCCGAAGTGGAGACAACAAACGTGGCTGATTCGTCATTCGATGTGGTGAGCAAGGTTGATCGTCAGGAGGTGGACAACGCCCTGAACCAGGCCGCGAAGGAGATCTCGAATCGCTTCGACTTCCGGAACACCGGCGCATCCATCGTGTGGGCAGGCGAGGAATCCATCACGATCACCGCAGACACCGAAGACCGCGTCCTCGCAGCACTCGAGGTGTTCAAGGAAAAGCTGATCCGACGCGACCTGTCGCTCAAAGCCTTCGACGCAGGTGAGCCGGCCCAGTCCGGAAAGTCGTACAAGCTCACCGGCTCGCTGGTGGAAGGTATCTCACAGGAGAACGCAAAGAAGATCTCCAAGCTGATCCGGGACGAGGCCCCCAAGGGTGTCAAGGCCCAGATCCAGGGCGAGGAACTGCGGGTGAGCAGCAAGAAGCGGGACGATCTGCAGGCAGTGATCTCGCTGCTCAAGAACGCAGATCTCGACATCGCACTGCAGTTCGTCAACTACCGCTAGGCCGTCGACCCGGAACCGATTCCGGCTTCGTACGAACAGCTTCGTACGAACAAGGGTGCCTTCCGTGAAAGCTCACGGAAGGCACCCTTGTTCGGTCGGCGGGATCAGTACAGGCCCGCCATGCGTTCGAGCCGCTCGATCCGATCGGCCATGGGCGGATGGGTCGAGAACAACCGGTTCACCTTCTCGCCCGCCCGGAAGGGGTTCGCGATCATCATGTGCGACTGAGCGGCCAGCTTGGGTTCGGGAGGCAGCGGCGCCGCCTGCGTCCCGAGTTCGAGCTTGCGCAGCGCCGACGCCAGCGCCAGCGGGTCGCCGGTGAGCTCGGCCCCCGATTTGTCCGCCTGGTACTCCCGTGAGCGCGACACGGCCAGCTTGACGACCGACGCCGCGATGGGCCCGAGCAACGACACGAGCAGCAATGCGAGGGGGTTGGCACCACCAGCACGGTTTCCACCGAACGCACCGGCGAAGAACGCGAAGTTCGCCAGACCGGAGATCACCGCGGCCATCGCACCCGCCACCGACGAGATCAGGATGTCCCGGTTGTAGACGTGCGACAGTTCGTGACCGAGCACCGCCCGTAGTTCTCGTTCGTCGAGGATCTGCAGAATCCCGGACGTGCAGCACACAGCCGCATTGCGAGGGTTCCGTCCGGTCGCGAACGCGTTGGGTGCGTTGGTGGGGCTGACGTACAGACGCGGCATGGGTTGGTGCGCAGTCGTCGCGAGTTCGCGCACGATCCGGTACATCTGCGGCGCCTGCACCTCGGTGATCGGCTGGGCGTGCATCGCCCGCAGTGCGAGCTTGTCGCTGTTGAAATACGCGTAGCCGTTCATACCGACGGCCATGACCACGGAGATCACCAGGATCGTCGTGTTCTGGAACAGAGCACCTATGAACACGATCAGTGCGGACATCCCGATCAGCAACGCTGCCGTCTTCAGGCGGTTGGCATTTCCGTGCACGTCACGCCTCTTCCCCGAACATCGCTCAGGCGGGCAACGTTTCCGCTGCCCGACCCGACGATATCTGTCCCATCTACTGTCCGCTCAACGGACAAGGAGATCCGGAGGTTCCCCGTGGCGCCTACCCGACGCGAGCCACCGTGAAATCGACCAAGCGCCGGAGCGCCTCGTTGGCGGGGCCCTGCGGCAGCGCAGCGAGCTCGGTGTGCGCCTGATCGACGTAGGTCTGCAGAGTCTTCCTGGCGGCGTCCATCCCCGACGACCGCTTGAGCAGTTCGAGTGCCTCTGCGACCAGCGCCTCGTCTTCGAGAGGACCGACGAGGAGTTCGCGGAGCCTGTCGGCGTCGGCTCCCTCGCCCTGCAGTGCGTACAGCACGGGCAGGGTATGCACGCCCTCACGTAGGTCGGTACCGGGAGTCTTGCCCGAGTCCGTCTCATCCGACGCGATGTCGATGATGTCGTCGACGATCTGGAATGCGACACCCACCGCGTCTCCGAGCCGCTCCAGCCGCTCGATCTGCTCCTCGTCTGCACCCGAGAAGGTGCCTCCGAACCGCCCTGCAGCGGCGATCAGCGACCCGGTCTTCTCCCACACCACACGCAGGTAATGGTCGATCGGGTCCTTCTTCTCGCTGACGCCGATGGTTTCGCGCATCTGGCCGGTGACCAGCTCGGCAAAGGTCTTCGCGATGACCTCCACCGCGGAGGGCCCGAGTGTGGACGTGAGCCGCGACGCGTGGGCGAACAGGTAGTCGCCGGCGAGGATCGCCACGCTGTTGCCCCATCGCACGTTCGCGCTGGGCGCTCCGCGCCGCACGGTCGCCTCGTCCATGACGTCGTCGTGGTAGAGCGTGGCGAGGTGGACGAGCTCCACCACTGTTGCGGCCGTCACGATCGACGGATCGTTCGGTCTGGGACCCAACTGCCCGGTGAGCACCGCGAACAGCGGCCGGAACCGCTTCCCTCCGGCCTTCGCGAGGTGCAGTGCCGCTTCGGTCAAGAAGTCCTCACCGTCGGACAATTCTTCGACCATCAGCGTCTCCACCGCGGCCAACCCGTCGCGCACGTTGTCGGCCAGGGCCGGGTCGCCGAGCTCCACACCTGCGACCACGGTGTTCGACACCGTGCCGGCGGCCGACGCCGCCCCCTCAGTGCTCACAGAAGTACCCATCCTGTCTGTCGGCTCGGCTCCACGGTAGTGAACCTAGCCGCTCGTTTCGTCACCCACCTCGCCGAGGCGCCGATCCGGGCCTGAGAAGATGGACGCGTGGTGACCGACAATTCCGCGGGAGAACCGCACCGATCCTTGTCCTACATGCCCGACAGTACCGACGTGCTGGTCATCGGCGCTGGCCCTGCCGGGTCATCCGCCGCGGCGTGGGCGGCCCGATCCGGACGCGAAGTGCTTCTTGTCGACGCAGCTACATTCCCGCGCGACAAGACATGCGGCGACGGTCTGACGCCGCGGGCGATCACCGAACTCGAACTGCTCGGTCTGGGCGAGTGGGTGCGCACGCGCACCGTCAACCGTGGGTTGCGGCTGGAAGGGTTCGGAGGCAGATTCGAACTTCCATGGCCGTCCGGGGCATTCCCGTCTGCGGGCAGCGCGGTCCCCCGCACCGAACTCGACGATCGAATCCGTCGCACCGCGGTGGAGGCAGGCGCACGCATGGTCGAGGGCGCGAAAGCGGTCGATGTGGAGCGCGACGGCGATCGCGTGACCGCTGTGACCTTCCACACGGCCGATGGTCCGCGCACCGTTGCGTGCCGGCGTCTCGTCGTCGCCGACGGAGTCCGCTCCCCGATCGGCAAGGCACTCGGCAGGCAGTGGCATCGCGACACCGTCTACGGCGTAGCGGCGCGCGCCTATGCGACCTCGCCGCGCAGCGACGATCCCTGGATCACGTCTCACCTCGAACTTCGGGACGATGCCGGGACCCTGCAGGCCGGATACGGGTGGGTGTTCCCGCTGGGCACCGGCGAGGTGAACCTCGGCGTCGGCACCCTGGCGACCGCCGCGCGTCCCGCGAACGGGTCGCTGCGGCCGCTGATCGAGCTGTACGCCACGAAGCGACGCTCCGAATGGGAACTCGGCGAGGTGACACGCGTCGCATCCGCATTGCTTCCGATGGGCGGTGCCGTCTCCGGTGTCGCCGGGCGCAACTGGGCACTGGTCGGGGACGCCGCTGCCTGTGTGAATCCTCTCAACGGTGAAGGGATCGACTACGGGCTCGAGGGCGGCAGGCTGGTTGCCGAGATCCTCGACAGCGACGACCTCACCGAAATGTGGCCGGCACTACTGCGCGAGCACTACGGCCGGGCGTTCTCCACGGCCCGCCGACTCGCGGGCCTGCTCACCCGGCCGAAGTTCCTACCGTCGACCGGGCCGGTGGGGATGCGCTCACGCACGTTGATGACGGTCGCGGTGCGGGTGATGGGAAACCTGGTCACCGACGAGGACGACGACCTCGTCGCCCGCGTGTGGCGGGCCAGTGGACGCATGTCGATGCGACGGGATCGACAGCCTCTGTTCTCCTGAGACGCCTGCCGCTAGCGGACTGCGTGATGCAGCACGGTGATGCCGCCGGCGAGGTTGCGCCACCGTACATCGCGCCACCCCGCAGCCTCGATGCGCTGGGCGAGATCTTCCTGCGCGGGCCACGCCCGGATCGATTCGGCCAGGTAGACATATGCGTCGGGGTTGCTACTCACCAGCCGGGCAACGCCAGGAAGCGCCCGCATGACCACTTCCATGTAGATCGTGCTCAGGGGCTCGTGCACGGGCGTGGAGAACTCGCAGATCACGAGTCGACCACCGGGCTTCGTCACACGCGCGATCTCGCGCAGCGCCGCATCGGTGTCGGCGACGTTGCGCAGGCCGAACGAGATCGTGGCAGCGTCGAACACGGCGTCGGCGAACGGCAGGCTCATCGCATCGCCCGCAACCATGGGCACCTTCCGGAACTCACCGGCGTGGAGCATGCCCTTGGAGAAGTCCGTCGCGACGACCCACGCACCGGACCGCCCGAGTTCGACCGTCGAGACCCCGGTTCCGGCAGCGAGGTCGAGCACCCGCTCCCCCGGTTCGAGATCGAGCGCCGAACGAGTGGCGCGACGCCACTCCCGGTCCAGCCCGAACGTCAGCACCGTGTTGGTCAGGTCGTAACGCGCTGCGACGCCGTCGAACATGGACGCGACCTCGCGCGGCTCCTTGTCGAGAAATGCGCGCGAACCGTGAGTTTTTGCCACGGTCGAAACGTTACCTTCCCGACGCGCGCGCCCTTCCCTGAGACCGCCCACCACTACGCGGTGTGGGGAAGCCGGACAGGAGTACCGCCTTGCACATCCTCGTAGTGACCGAGAAGTTGGTCACAGATCACCGGCCAGGTACGACCGAGCACGCTTCGACGTGCTGCACGGCCGAACTCCGACCGCAGTCGCGCATCGGCGAGCGCACCGAGCGCACCGGGCAATAGTTCGGCGAACCGGTCGGTGGCCAGCCGGTACCCGTTACGGCAATGCGCGACCAGATCCCGGGGCCCGCCCGCGTCGGGTACCACGGTCGGCAGGCCGCTGGCCTGCGCCTCCTGCACCGCCTGACAGAACGTCTCGTGCTCGCCCGGATGGACGAAGACATCGAGACAGGCATAGGCGCGAGCCAGGTCGTCCCCGTCCAACTGCCCGGTGAACACCGCCTGCGGCATCAATGCCTCGAGCCGTGCTCGTTCGGGTCCGTCCCCGACCACGACAAGACGGAAGACACCGCCCTGCGCGACGGAAGCGAGTCGCTCGACGTGCTTCTCCGGTGCGAGTCGACCGACGAACCCGACGATCGGCCGCCCGTCCGGCGACCACTGCGCACGAAGCGCGTCATCCCTCTTCGACGGCGCAAACCGATCGATGTCGACACCGCGTCCCCACCGGTGAACACGAGGAACACCGTGGGACACGAGAGCATCGACGGCCGACAACGACGGGGCAAGAGTTCGGTCACACCCCCTGTGGAGGCGTCTCGTCCACCGCCACGACGCGCGAGCCGCGACCCCGAGTCCGTAACTCTCCGCAAACCCCGCGACGTCGGTCTGGTAGATCGCAACGGTCGGCACGAGCATCCGCTTCGCCGCCGCGAGGCCACCGGCACCGAGAAAGAACGGTGACGCAAGGTGGACCACATCGGGACCGAAGGCCCGCAGTGTGTCGACCATGTCGAACTGGGGCACCCCGACCGGCAGCGAACTGATCTTCGGCACTCGCACCGCGGGGACCCGATGCACGGCAACACCGAGATGCTCGGTCGGGGCAGGAGCACATCCCGCAACGGTGTCCGGTGCGACGACGATCGCGTCGTGCCCTGTCCGATCGAGGTGCTCGAGGACTCGCAACACCGAGTTGGTGACGCCGTTGACATTCGGGAGGAAGGATTCCGCGACGATGGCTACTCGCACCACGCCACCATGGAGGGTCCATCGGTCGATGAGGTGCGCTGGAGTTGACAAGCCGACGAAGACGAAGCGAACGTTTCGCACTCGGACGGCTTCAGCGCTCAGATGAGGGGCAACGGCTCCGTCGCCGTTCGAGAGAACCGCCGCAGGTACACGAGAAGTCCACCGGCGATCACCCAGGTGGCGACGATCACCGAGCCTGCGGGCACGAGTGCGATACGCGCATCCCGTCCGGTCACACGCACCAGATCCGGATCGCTGCGCGCGTACTCGACGGCTATGCGTTGCCCGGAGGTGAGATCCGTGGGGTAGAGCACACCGAGTTCGGGATTGTGGGTCACACCATCCGGAGTGACGAAACTCACCGCAGATCGGAGTGACCCTGCCGACAGCACTTCGGCTGTGGCGGTGCCCATGTCGGATCGGATCGTGTGGTCGTTGCGCCACGCACCGAGCACCAGGACCACCGCCAGCGCGGAGATTCCGATTGCGATGGCCAGAACGCTCCACCGCGCACGCGCCAGTGCCACATTCCCAGCGGTCACATTCTCACCCGTCACATTCCCACCCGCTGCGCTCCCACCCGTCACATTCCCACCCGCTGCGCTCCCACCCGTCACATTCCCACCCGCTGCGCTCCCACCCGGAGACTCGGAATCCGTCTTCACAGCTGCGACCGCACCGCAGCGTGCAGCTCTCGCAGCCCGGCACGATCGGTGGTGACCTCGACGACCCGGATTCCACCGGAGGGCGGCGTGACATCCGCCAGGGCAATCGCCAAGCCGTGGAGGTCCACACGGCTGTGCGGAACTCGATATGCCGCGCACAACGCCGCAAGGTCCATCCCGTGAGGGGTGCCGAACACGCGCTCGAACACACCCGCGTACTGGGGATCGCCCTGCTCGAGGAGTTCGAAGATTCCACCGCCGTCGTCGTTGGCGACGATGATCGTGAGGTCGCGTGGTCGTGGTTCCGGTGTGCCGACCAACAGGCCCGAAGCATCGTGCAGGAAGGTGAGGTCGCCCATCAGCGCGATGGTGCGTCCCTCCTCGTAGGCGAGCGCTGCGCCCACCGCCGTCGACACCGTCCCGTCGATACCTGCGACACCGCGATTGGACAGCACTTTCACGCCCGGCTTCGGATAACTCACGAGTGCTGCGTCGCGTACCGGGTTGGAGGCGCCGAACAACATCTGGTCGCCCTCACGCAGCGCGTCCGTCACCACCGCCGCGACATGCAGACCGGTCGCGTCGGGGTGCGCGTCGAGCTGGGTCCGCACCGCTTTGTCGGTGTGTGCGGACAACTGGCGGCACCGCTCGAGCCACGCCTCGTCCGGTACGCCGGAAACCATCGCGCGGGTACCCGTGGCGAGAACATTTCCTGAGACGTCGGGCCAACGTGGGCCGGTGGTCAGCGCGTATACCGCGACGTTCGGGTCGGCGAGCAGCCGCGACACCGGTCTGTGCAGGGTGGGCCTGCCCGTGATGATGGCCTGCTTCGGTGCAATCTGCGTCAGCGCGAGGGGGTGGAGCGGAAGCCCGTGCAACGGTGCGGTCGGCTCTGCGACGGTCGGCAGGCCGGCGAGTTCGGGCCTGAAGGCCGAGCCGTGCCCGGACACCACGACGGTGTCGGGGGTGATGTCGATCTCCACGGGCACATCGAGTGTCGCGTACGCGGTCGTGGTCCAGGCCTCGCCGTGGGCCCGACCCTCAGGCACCGCGCCTTGTGGGCCGGCATCGGGCACCAGCGGTTCCCGCAGCGGGATGTCGAAGTGCACGGGGCCAGCGTTGCCGGACCGGGTGCCGCGAGCAGCTGCCAGAACACGGCTGACCGCCGAGCGCCACTGACTGTTCTGCTCGATCCCCTCAGCGAGGCCGAGGCTGATCGTCGCCCGGACCTGACTGCCGAACAGTCCGAGTTGCTCGACGGTCTGGTTCGCACCCGATCCGAGCATCTCGTACGGCCGATTGGCGGAGAGCACGACGAGGGGAATCCGAGCGTAGTTCGCTTCGAGGACTGCGGGGCCGAGGTTCGCCACGGCGGTGCCGGAGGTCATGACAACCGGCACCGGATGTCCGGATGCGAGCGACAGACCGAGCGCGAGGAAGCCCGCGGTCCGCTCGTCGATGCGCATGTGCAGCCGCACACGGCCGGCGTTGTCGGCGGCCTGAAGTGCAAAGGCGAGCGGTGCATTGCGCGAACCCGGACACAACACCACGTCCCGGACGCCGCCCCGGGCAAGTTCGTCGACGACAGCGGTGGCCTGAGCGGTGGACGGGTTCACGACCTCCAGGGTAGTGCGGGCCGCGCGGCGACCCGGGCGCAACCCGGACCCGGACACCGAGGGGACATCCCTGCGCGCGCAACCGAGAATGGTGTGATGCGTACCGTCTTCGACCCCTCCGACCTCAGCGCCGGACGGTTCTATCGCCTGCTCACCGCCACAATCGTGCCTCGTCCTATCGCGTGGGTGTCGACGGTGTCTGCGGACGGCATCGCGAATGTGGCTCCGTACAGCTTCTTCACTGTGGCGAGCACCTCACCTCCGATCGTGCAGTTCACCTCGGTGGGGAGGAAGGACAGTCTTCGCAATATCGAGGAGACCGGCGAATTCGTCATCAACGTCGCGTCGGTGCCGTTGATGGACAAGGTGAACGCGTCGTCGGCGGCATTCGCGCACGACGTCGACGAGTTCGCAGCGGTGGGGCTTCACGCGGAGGCGAGCGAGCGGGTGCGTCCGCCACGGGTCGCGCAGTCGCCCGCGTCGATCGAATGCACTCTGCATCGGGTGATCGAGGTGGGCGATTCGTTCGTCGTAATGGGCGATGTGGTCGCGGTGACCGCTCGACCGGAGGTGCTCGCCGAGGACGGTGCACCAGATTTCGCGCTCCTCGCACCCGCGAGCAGGCTCGGACGGATCGAGTGGGGCCTCACGCCCGAGGTTCGGAACATCGACAGGCCCGGTTCCTGACCCGAAGTTGCCGGACTCCCGAAGTTGCCGGCCCGGAAACGAACCGGTGCCGTGGCGGATCCGAGGATCTGCCACGGCACCGGGCCGAAGAGCTGTTCGTCCTAGGCTGCGTGCTTCTGGATGAGGGCACCCAGACGCGGCAGAGCCTCGACGACGTGCTTCTGAGCTGAACCGCGGAGCGACTCGTAGACCTTCTTGACGGCGGCCTTGTCGGAGCCCGCGATCTTGTCGTCGGTCACGCCGAGCAGCGCGTTGGCGACCTCGTCGCCGCGTGCGGTGAGGTATTCGGCGAACGAACCGTTGCCTGCGAAGTCGGCCCAGAAGGGCTGAAGCCGCTCGACGAAGTCGGGCAGCAGGCCTTCGACCGCGCCCGGCACGATCGACGGGCCGACCTTCTTCACCGTGGCGTATCCGCCCTTGAGTGCGAGGCCCGACGCGCCCTTCTTGTCCGACACCTCAGCGTCGATGAGTGCGAGGACGTCGCTCTGGACCGCCGGGAGTTTATCGGCGCCGAGCAGGGCATCACCGAGAGCTGCAACCACTTCCATGCCTCCGTTTTGTGAAGAATGTGACTGTTGGGACGCCCGAACGATATACGACGACGCACACCATGCCTATTCCGCAGTCACGTAAGGAGCGCATGGCATCGGCGCACTCGATCGAGCCACCACCGTTCCCGTTCCTCGTCGACGCGCACGGCATCGAGTCCTGGCCGGCTCGGCGCCACCCTACCGACCGGCAGAGTGCCGTTCGACATGCCCCGCGCAGCCGCCACATCCGCAGTGAAGAAGCCGCCCGTACCGAGTCCACACGCGAACGGAAGGTCGGGCAGCGCAGCCGCCGCCGCGAGTCCGGCACCCATCCCCACGGACGAATCGAGGGCGCTCGACACGACCACCGGAACGTCGTGCTCGGCAAGCTCTCCGGCCAGTGTGAGCAGGCGGCGTATGCCTCCGAGCGGGGCAACCTTGACGATCGCCACGTCTGCCCCACCGGCGCGAACGACACGCATCGGATCCTCGGCCCGCCTGATGCTCTCGTCGGCCGCTATCCGGACACCACCCGGAATCCTGTTCTGTAGCCTGCGCCGGACCTCGACGAGTTCGGGCACCGTCGCGCAGGGTTGTTCGGCGTATTCGAGGGGGGCCTCGGCGGCCAGTGCGGTCAGGGCCGTCACCGCATCGTCGACGCTCCACCCGCCGTTGGCGTCGACCCGCACGTGGGGCACCAGTTCGCGCACGGCACGCACCCGTGCGAGATCCTGCGCAAGATCCTGACCGCGTTCCGCGACCTTCACTTTCGCCGTGCGCGCTCCCGGAAACCTCGCCAGAACTCCCGGGACCTGCTCCGGGTCCACGGCCGGCACCGTCGCGTTGACGGGTATATGCGAACGCAGGGGTTCGGGGTCCTCGAGCCACGCCGATTCGAGCGCGGAGCGGAGCCATTCGGCAGCCTCGGCGTCGGCGTATTCGGGGAACGGCCCGAACTCTCCCCATCCGGCCGGGCCCTCGACGAGGACGACCTCCCGCTCGGTGATGCCCCGGAACCGCACCCGCATCGGGAGCGAGACGACCACCGCGGTGGCCAGCACCTCGTCGAGCGGTGGGATCTCCTCGGTCCCGTACGAGGTCACGGCTGTCCTGGAAGCAATTCGATCATCAACGCTTCGGAGTCGGCGAGAACCGTGCCGTCCAGATCCTGCAGTTCGGCGCTGCAGAACGCCTTCCGTCCGTCGACGCTGTCCACGCGACCCTCGACGACGAGCTCGTCCCACAGCGGCGTGATCTTGCGGTAGTTGACGTGCAGGTAGCCGGTGCGGGCGATCGGCCGTCCGGACGCGTGGATGACCATCCCGAAAAGGTCGTCGAACAGCAACGGAAGGGTGCCACCGTGCACAGCTCCGTTACCTCCGAGGTGGTAGCGGCGGAAGTGGCCTCGTTCGCGTACACCGTCGGCATCGAACTTCTCGATGGTCCACGGTGGCAACAGCAGGCTGCCGCGTCCGGGGAGGTCCACGTTGAATCCGGCGGGCGACTTCCCTTCTCCCACCTTGTAGGACTCGAGCATGTCACCGAGCGCTTCGGCCTGCGCAATCGCCTGGTCGACGACTTCGTCGGGTGCGTGCGTGGAGACCGCCAGATCCTGCAGGCGACGGAACGCGTCGACGAAGCGGCCGAAGTTCGGTCCCGCCTTCACCGGCTCGTAGACGGGGAAACCGCCGTGATGCTCGTGCGTGTCGTCGCCGGTGCGGTCGTTCAGCTCGCTCATGATCCTGCACGTTATCCGGCCGACGTGCGCGCCGGGAGCCGACCCGGCCTTAAGGTGACGACGTGACCTTCACTCCTGAACTGTGGCGCCCCGTTGCGGGGTTCGAGAACCTCACCGACATCACCTACCACCGTCATGTCACGCAGGGCACTGTCCGCGTCGCATTCGATCGGCCTGAGGTGCGCAATGCGTTCCGTCCGCACACCGTCGACGAACTGTATGCCGTGCTCGACCACGCACGCACCACATCCGACGTGGGTGTGGTGCTGCTGACCGGCAACGGCCCGAGCGCCAAGGACGGCGGCTGGGCGTTCTGCTCGGGCGGCGACCAGCGCATTCGCGGACGTAGCGGCTACCAGTACGCCACCGGCGAGACCGCCGACACCGTCGACAAGGCCCGCGCGGGCCGGTTGCACATCCTCGAGGTGCAGCGTCTCATCCGGATGATGCCGAAGGTGGTGATCGCGCTCGTCAACGGCTGGGCCGCAGGCGGCGGGCACAGCCTGCACGTGACGTGCGACCTCACGCTGGCGTCGCGCGAGCATGCCCGTTTCAAGCAGACCGATGCCGACGTGGGCAGCTTCGACGGCGGCTACGGAAGTGCATACCTCGCCAAGATGGTCGGCCAGAAGTTCGCCCGCGAGATCTTCTTCCTCGGCGACACGTACACCGCCGAGGACATGCACCACATGGGCGCGGTCAACCGGGTCGTCGACCACGACGAGCTGGAGAACGTCGCTATCGAGTGGTCCGAGAAGATCAACGGGAAGTCGCCGCAGGCGCAGCGGATGCTCAAGTACGCATTCAACCTGCAGGACGACGGTCTCGTCGGCCAGCAGTTGTTCGCGGGCGAAGCCACCCGCCTGGCATACATGACCGACGAAGCGGTCGAGGGTCGCGACGCCTTTCTCGAGAAGCGTGACCCCGACTGGTCGCCGTACCCGCACTACTACTGATCGAACGCGTGCGCTGACAGTCTGCGCACGCGAAGTTCACGCACAGTCGTAGCAGTACGGGGCCTCCCCCGACGACGATGCTCTCCGATGGTCGTGGTGCACGAGAAAGCAGCGGGTGCAGGTGAATTCGTCCGCCTGCTTCGGCACCACGGGCACAGCGAGTTCTTCGTCGGACAGGTCGGCGCCCGGCAGATCCGGCGATTCGGTGACCTCGGCTTCGTCGGCGTCGGGGAGGCCCGTCGGCTTCAGTGCGAGTTCGTCGAGCGCTGTGCCGGAGCCGCCGAGTTCGTTGGTGCGGCGTACGTCATAATCGGTGGTCATCACAGTCTCCTGGTCCGTGCGGGGCATTGTTGTCCCGCCCCGAGGCCGGGGCGTGTCGGTGCACGTACGGCACCTGTGTGCAGGGGTGTCCCGTCTCGCGCACTTCCAAACCTCGTGCACTTTCAAACCTCGCGGCGACACCGAATCCACTACGACATTCCGCGCTCCACGGTCAGCGCCCCACTCTGATCTCGTCGACCCGCAGATCCTCGTACCGTTCGGCTTCGACGTTCCACACCGTCAGGGTGCTTCCGCGCAAGACCGCACTGTGGAACAGCCCGTCGCGGTCGCCCGCCGTGATGTGCACGGGTCGCCCCGACGCGAGATGCAGAAGCGACGTCTGGTCCCCTCGTCCCCGCAGTGCGGTGAAGAATTGGTAAATGTTGTGCGACCGCACGACCGGCTCTTGCCCGGTAGTAGCGAGCAGGTGTCGGGCCTGCTGCTCGGGATCCGCGTCCGGGACCCGGCGGGATGCGCTGCCGACAAGATCGGATGCCGTACCGGGCGAGACGGGACCGGTGTCGCTGCGGGTCGTCGGCTCGACCGGAGCCGACCTCACCGTCACAGTGCCGTCCGCGGCACGCAGCACGGGCGCGTAACCGGCTCCACGCAGGGCCGCGAGAGTCGTCTGCGCATCGCTACGCGACGCGACCACGGTCGGGGCAAGAGCCGACAGGCCGACCTTGACCAAGGCACGATTTCCGATCACCTCGAGCAGCAGCGTCGGATCGTCGGCCACGATCGCGCATCCGAACTCGACCACACCGACTTGCCCGTGTGTACGGGCAACATCGCTGATCAGATACTCGAGGCCTTGTGGCAGGTCGGACTGCGCGACCGCTGCAAGTCGATCGACCACCTCTTCAGCGGTGGCCCCTCGATCGAACGCCGCCCGAATACTGCCCGGAGAAAACCTCCAGGTGGTGGCCGCACCACGCGACTCCCGGTCTGCGACACCGTCGAGGAGTCGCGCGAGGTCTGTTGCCGGTGGTCCGAACACAACGGCCGTCAGGTCCGCACCGAATACAGCGCTGGTGTGCGCCTCAGCGAAGAGGGCGTCGACAGCCTCATCGACACGATCGGCGAGCAACGCACGCGCCAATGGCGTCGCGGTTCCCAGCGCAAGCACTCCGAGCAGCGACGCTTCCCTCATGACGGGGGTGACGAGAGCAGTGAAAATGTCCGGGTCCACGAGCGGATTACGCCACTTCACCGCCGCAATCACCTGCTCGACATCTACTCCGTGACCGGCCGGGAGTTCGCAGTGGAGCTGCAGCACGTCATGTCGCAGATGACGGTAGACCGATGTGTCGCCCAGCTCGCCGACGAGTTTGCGTTCGGTCAGGGCAGAGTCATCCGATTCCCACCACCGCTGTAGCACCGACACGCCTTGGATGCCGGGCTGCGCGGCACGCCAGGCAGAGGCGGCGGGGCCGGGTTCGAGGCCCGGCGACGGTAGCGACGGCGGCGCCTTACGACTGCGGGTCTTCGGCGCGGCAGGAGGAGCTGCCGGGGCCAGTACGCCGATATCGATTGCCGATGCGAGCGCCAAGGAGACCTCGTCGACGTCGGCGCTCCAGTCCTTGGCGATTCCGCGCAGCGTACGCACTCCCACGGTCCCCGACTTCAACAGTGGAATCTGCTGATCCGCGAGGTCCAGAAGCGCCGAGATCCGCTCGATCTGCCGCAGCAGATGTGCGACGGCTTCCGTATCGGAGTGATCCGCGGGCACGGGCCGCCCCTCGACCGGTGGCTGCTCGGGATGGAACGGCAACCGCCACTGCGATCCCCGCAATGCCAGTGTCACCTCCAGCGGCATGACGGCAACCCCGTCGTACGGTGCATGCCACATCAATCCGGCCGAAACCGCCCATTCGCCCGGTCTGCTCGGCGCATTCCTCCGCGCGCCTGCCAGCGATCCGAACATGATCCGGAAGTACTCGAGCGGCGAACCTGTCGCTGCGCACTCGGCCAGCAATGCTTGTTCCTCTGCCGGCGCCGACTCGACGAGCCGACGTACCGCATCGGAGTCCCGGAAGAACGACACGAATCGTTCCACCAGTTCCGTCTTACGTCCGCTCGCCGCAAGGCCGAGCGTCTTCGCAAGTGCCTGGAGCTGCGCCACCGTCGCGTCGTCGAGGTTTTCTCGGATCGGGCGCCCGAGTGGTTCCGCGAGAACCGGAAACTCCGCCGCGGTGTCGATGACGCCGGTCGGGCCGGTCCATGCGAGTGCGACGTCACGAAGGTCGGCAAGGATGTCGGTGATCATCGTCGGATCGGCGTCCAGCCACCGCGCCGTGCTCTCGACCGTCTGCGACTGTTCCAACCGTCGTTGCAGCGTGAGTGCGCCGAGTACCTCGAGGTACGGCAGCGGGAGCCGCCGATACGCGGTCACGATCGACTCCGTGCTGCCGAGCCTGGCAGTCACCTCCGTGAGGTGCGCAGGCCAGGGCAGGTCCAGGACATCCGGGCGTCGACGCAGGACAGTGGCGAGAGCCACCTCGTCGAGCGACTCCACGTATGCGCGCAAAGTTTCCGAGCCGTCCATCGTCATGCCCGAGAGGGTATCGGCCGGATCGCGGCGCCCAATCGCAACGGGTTTCTGGACGCGGTGGGAATCGGGTTCGCGTCATCCGATGTGATGACCTCCGCGTCCTCCCCCTGCCCGACGCGCGCACACGGTGTCCTGCGCGAGGGTCGACGACATGGCCACCACCCACACTGCTGCACCGTCCCGCGCTCGGATCGCTGCGCTCGACGTCGCGCGCGGAATCGCGATTCTGGGCACACTCGGTACGAACATCTGGATCTTCACCGATCCCGCCGGGATCGTCGGCTATCTCGAGACGGCGGGATCGGATCCGTGGCCGCAGCGCATCCTGATGCAGCTCGCGCAGGGCAAGTTCCTGGGGCTTCTCAGTTTGATGTTCGGGGTGGGACTCGCGATCCAGGCCGCATCGGCTCGGCGAGCGGGACGGGCATGGCCCGGGAACTACCGGACCCGGGCGTTCCTGCTGTTCGTCGACGGGCTCGTGCACTACTTCCTCGTCGCCGAGTTCGACGTGCTGATGGGCTACGCGGTGGTGTCGATGCTCGTGTGCGGCGTGGTGGTGTCCTCACATCGCACCCGGATGTGGATTGCAGGCACCGCTGCCGTCGTGCACATGCTGCTCGTGACCACAGTCGTGGTCGCGCTTGCCGCAACCCCCGCCTCGGAGGGCTCCTCCAGCGAGCCGACGGACATCTTCGCGACCGGTAGCTGGTGGGACCTGGTGGTGTTCCGTACCGAGAATCTGCTTGCCTTCCGTGCCGAGATGATCATCGTGGTGCCGCTGACCATCGTGATGTTCCTCGCCGGTGCCGCCCTGTTCGATGCGGGCGTCTTCGATGAACGCGGCGCTCGCCTACGCCGCAAGCTCATGGTGACCGGAGGCATCGCCGCACCCGTCGACATCGCTGTGGGTCTGTTCGGTGGCAGCGCAGGTCTGTTCGCGTCCCGCTACGCAATCGCGCCGTTCGTGGCCGTCGGACTGTTGGCGCTGATCGCGCAGTGGTATTCGACTCGCGACCGCGTCGGCACCCTCGGCGGATGGCTGCAGGGCATCGGCAAGACTGCGCTGAGCTGCTACCTCCTGCAGAACGTCATCGCGTCGGTGATCTGCTACGGCTGGGGATTCGGCCTTGCCGCGCGGATCGACCCCACGTACCGGACGCAGTTCACCGTCGCGGTGTACCTCGCGGTGTGCGCGATCCTCGTCGCCGCGAGCCGGCTGTGGCTACGGAGGTTCCGGCAGGGGCCGGTCGAGTGGCTGTGGAAGGCGTCGTTCGACCTGCTCACCCGTGGCGGTTCCGACCGGCCGGAGACGGACCCTCAGCGCGCCGGGTCGGGCACACTCCATGCGTGACCGATCGCGAGCGGCCCGATTTCTCGCACACCGGACCGCAGGACGGATAGACACAGCGAAGATGAGGCCATGAAGATGAGGCCATGGAGATCCTGAGCAGCCGGACGATCCTTCGCCCCCGCGATTACGACGCCACACTGCAGTTCTACGGACGGACACTGGGGCTTGCCATCGCCCGGGAGTATCCGGGTGGCACCGTGTTCTTTGCAGGCCAGGGACTGATCGAGATCGCTGCGCACGGCGGACGCGACGACGCGCAGAGCTTCCACGGAGCACTGTGGTTACAGGTACGGGACGTGTACGCCGCGCAGAACGAGCTCGCCGAGGCAGGTATCCCGATCACCCGGGCAGCCCGGCAGGAGCCGTGGGGGCTGCACGAGATGTGGATCGACGACCCGGACGGGATCCCCCTGGTTCTGGTGCAGATTCCGCCGGATCATCCGATCCGGCGCGACCTCCGCTGAACCCGCCGCGGTGACATTGCACACGGTCCGCGCCTGCCACCTCCCGTTCGAGTGCGAATCCTCCCGAAGAGAGGCGTGGGCAACCTCCCAGTAGCTGTACATTCACCGCCCGTTTACCCCACAATCGGAAGACGTGACCGCAGAGTTCGTTGTCCTACTGGTAGTGGTCGTCACTGCCCTCGCATTCGATTTCACGAACGGCTTCCACGACACGGGCAACGCGATGGCCACATCCATCGCCACCGGAGCGTTGAAACCGAAAACCGCTGTCGGCCTGTCGGCCGTCCTCAACCTCGTCGGCGCCTTCCTGTCCGTCGAGGTCGCCGCGACCGTCGCCAAGGGTGTGGTGAATCTCGACAGCACCGGCGGTTCATCGCTGTTGGTGATCGTGTTCGCCGGACTCGTCGGCGGCATCCTCTGGAATCTCGCGACGTGGCTGTTCGGCCTGCCGTCGAGTTCGTCGCACGCTTTGTTCGGCGGGCTGATCGGCGCCGCCCTCGCTGCGCTCGGCACGAGCGGTGTCGTGTGGGACGGAGTACTGGGCAAGGTGATCATCCCGGCCCTGCTCGCACCCGTCGTCGCCGCACTGATCGCGATGATAGGCACGTGGTCGGTACATCGCCTGACTCACGACGTTCCCGAAGAGACCCGCGGCAAGGGCTTCCGGATCGGTCAGATCGGCACGGCGTCGCTGGTGTCGCTCGCGCACGGCACCAACGATGCGCAGAAGACGATGGGCGTGATCTTCCTGGCGCTCGTCGCGTACGGAACCATCACTCCCGACACCGAGATGCCGTTCTGGGTGAAGTTCACCTGCGCCGTCGCCATTGCGCTTGGCACGTATCTCGGCGGTTGGCGGATCATCCGCACCCTCGGCAAGGGCCTGGTCGAGATCACGCCTCCTCAGGGCATGGCGGCGGAATCCTCGTCGGCCGCGATCATCCTCACGTCCAGCCATTTCGGACTGCCGTTGTCGACCACGCACGTGGCCACCGGCTCGATCCTCGGCACCGGACTCGGCACGAAGGGCGCCGAGGTGCGCTGGGGTATCGCCGGCCGAATGGCCGTGGCGTGGCTGATCACCCTGCCGTGCGCGGGTGTGGTCGGTGCCGTGTGCTGGCTCATCGCCCATCTGATCGGCGGTCTGGCCGGTGTCCTCGTCGTGTTCGCAATTCTGTGTGCACTCGCGGGTGTCATGTACCTGCGGTCGCGGCTGCAGCCGGTCGATGCGTCCAACGTGAACGCCTCGTGGGAGGGCGCCTCCGAAGCCGAAGCCCAGAACACCGATCCCGTCGTTCAGGAGGGGCGCGCGTGAACCTGCTGGTCTCCACACTCGATTCACTGTGGCAGGTTGTGGTGGTCGGCGTCGTTCTGGGAGCAGGCCTGCCCGCGGTCTTCGCACTCGGGATGCGGTCACTGTCGCTCGGAAATGACGGCGCAGGCGCGGTCGATCCCGGTCGCCGAACGCTGGGCCGTATCGGTGCGATCGCGTGTTTCACCGTTGTCGTCGTCGCGATCATTGCTGGGATACTGCTGTTGACTGCGGACTTCCTGTCCAGCAGCTTCGGTATTCACCTGTTCTGATCATCACCGAAGAGATCATCACCGAAGAGAAGGACCAACGATCACCTTGCCTCGGCATTCCCTTCGCTCGGTACTGGACTGGCTACGTGCCGGTTATCCCGAAGGAATCCCTCCCAAGGATCACTTCGCGCTCCTGTCCGTCCTCCGGCGGAAGTTGACGGACGAGGACATCTCCGAGATTCTCGAGCTGTCGGTCGCGACCGCCCACGAGCATCCGCAGCGGCACGTCGACTACGACTCACTGCGGCAGATCATCGCTGGGGTGCTGCAGGAACAACCGACCGACGAAGACCTCGAACGGGTCACAGAACAGCTCGTCGCAGGGGGCTGGCCTGTGGTCTCGGCCGACGACGACCCCGACGGCGACGAGCTCGGCGACGAGCCGCGCACAGGGACTCTCTGAGGAACACGCCGATGCTTCCTCCCTTCCTCGCTTCGATCATCGAATGGTTGCGTGCCGGGTATCCGGAGGGCGTACCCGAGCAGGACTACGTGCCACTGTTCGCACTCCTGAAGCGCCGGCTGTCCGACGAGGAGGTCGATCAGGTTGCCGACGCCCTCATCGACGAAGGCGATCTGCCGATCACCAAAACCGACATCGCCGTCCTCATCACCAAGGTCACCAACGAGATGCCACTCGGACACGACATCGACCGGGTCCGCGTGCACCTCGAGGCCGGAGGATGGCCGCTCACAGGGCACGACCGATGAGCGCGGCCCTCACTCTCCTCCACGTCCCGACCGGCGAGGGGGCTCATGACGTCGTGCCCGCGCTGCAGCGCATGCTCGACGGCCAGGGCCCTCCCCTTCTGCCGATTCCCGCCGACGACGACCGGGAGATCCGCCGCCTCACCGACGCGCTGCACCCCGGCGAACCGATCGACGATGCAGTCGGCCTCGTCGTCGCGACCTCGGGTACCACCGGAATCCCCAAGGGCGCTCAGCTCACCGCGGGGGCGTTGCGAGCCAGCGGAGACGCCACCCACGAGCGGATCGGCGGCACCGGTTCGTGGTTGCTTGCACTGCCTGCGCACCACATCGCGGGGATGCAGGTGCTGCTGCGGAGCATCCTGTCGGGTACCGAACCCGTGATCGTGGACGTCTCCGACGGGTTCGATCCCGCCACCCTGCCCGCTGCGGTCGCAGCGATGCGCGGACCGCGACGCTACTCGTCGATGGTGCCGACCCAGCTCATCAAGGCCCTCGACCATCCGGATGCGCTCGCCGCGCTCGCGGACCTCGACGCGATCCTGCTCGGCGGTGCGGCCACTCCGGAACCGGTGCTGCGTCGGGCACGCGAGGCCGGTGTGAACGTCGTGCGCACGTACGGCATGAGTGAGACGTGTGGCGGGTGCGTCTACGACGGCGTCCCGCTGACGGGCGTCGACGTCCGTATCGATGCGGACACCCGCGTATGGCTCGGCGGTTCGGTGCTCGCATCCGGGTACCGCGGGCTCCCCGACCATCCGGCGTTCACCGCGCCGGGCTGGTTCCGCACCGACGACGCCGGGCTGGTCGACGACGGTGTCCTTCGCATCCTCGGCCGGCTGGACGAGGCCATCTCGTCCGGCGGGCTGACCGTGGTTCCCCAGGTCGTCGAAGCCGTCCTCGTCGAGCACCCCGCAGTCCGGGAGGTCGCGGTGATCGGACTACCCGACGACCGACTCGGCCAGCGGGTGGTGGTGGTCGTCGTCCCGGAGAAGGGCTTCTCACCCACGCTCGGCGAACTACGCGAGTGGACGACAGCGACCCTGGATACGACCGCGGCACCCCGCGAGCTGCATCTGCTGGACGCCCTGCCCCTTCGCGGGCCGGGCAAGATCGATCGTCGCGCTCTGGTCACCAGGTTTTCCTGAGCGACGAGCCGGGTCCCGCCCCGGACGGGCGGCCGCCGAAGTGCGAAGATCGACGAATGGCAACCGCTGGTCAATGGCTCGAAGGAGCTCGTCCCCGCACCCTCCCGAACGCGATCTCCCCCGTCATCGTGGGTACGGGCGCCGCCGCGGCACTCGGTGATGCGGTGTGGTGGAAGGCGCTGCTGGCACTGGTGGTCTCGCTCGCCCTCAACATCGGGGTGAACCTCGCCAACGACTACTCCGACGGAATCCGCGGCACCGACGACGAGCGCGTCGGACCGATGCGTCTGGTCGGTTCTGGTGCGGCATCCCCGGGCGCAGTCAAGCGCGCCGCCTTCGCATGTTTCGGAATCGCCGCGGTCGCGGGTCTCGTACTTGCCCTGACGAGCGCGTGGTGGTTGGTCCTGGTGGGCCTCGTGTGCATCGTGGGCGCGTGGTACTACACCGGCGGCCGTACCCCGTACGGCTACAGCGGTCTCGGTGAAGTGGCCGTCTTCGTGTTCTTCGGTTTGGTCGCGGTGCTCGGAACACAATTCGTGCAGGCCGAGCAGGTCACCCTCGCCGGGTTGGCGGGCGCCGTGGCGATGGGCTGCTTCTCGAGCGCGGTGATGGTGACGAACAACTTGCGCGACATCCCCACCGACACCGACAGCGGTAAGCGCACGCTGGCCGTCCGATTGGGCGACCCACGCACCCGCATGCTGCATCTCGGATTGCTCACGACGCCGTTCGCCATGTCGCTCGCACTGGTCGCGGTGACACCGTGGGCGTTGGTCGGTCTGCTCGCAGCTCCGCTCGCGGTGCGCGCACACGCGCCGGTGCGGTCAGGAGGGCTCGGTCTCGAGCTCCTGCCTGCGTTGCGCGACACCGCGCTCGCGATGCTGGTGTGGGCGGTAGCGACGGGTGTCGCACTCGCCTTCGGCTGAGATTCTCAGTCCCGGTCGGGGACGACCAGCCCGAGAACGAAGTTGACGAGGGCGATGATCAGGCCGCCCCAGAACGCCGCCCAGAATCCCGAGATCGTGAGTCCGCCGTCGAAGAATTCGGCCACCCACGAGGTCAGCCACAGCATCAGGGCATTGATGACGAGCAGGAAGAGCCCGAGGCTCAGGATGACCAACGGTAGTGACAGCAGCTTCACGAGCGGCTTCACCAGGGCATTGACCACGGTGAAGATCGCGGCGAGGATCAGCAGCTTTACCGCTGTCTCGACCGTGAACTCACCTCCGTCGACTCCGACGATGTCGACGCCGGTAACGAGTCGAGCCGCCAGCCACAGCCCGACCGCGTTGATGATCAACCGCAGGATCAGTGAAATCATGCAGACACTGTGACACATGTTCTCTCGACAGCTCGGTGTGGCTCATGCCGCGGCGTCGAGACGGGCGGTCAGAATCTGCCGGAGACGGTTCCGGGGTACGTGTGCCTCGATCAGTGACCTGGTTGCCGTGTCGTCGCTCCGCAGCAGTCCCAGCATGATGTGTTCGGAGCCGATCGAGCGGTCGCGGTGTGCGATCGCCTCGCGCAACGCCAGTTCGAGCGTCTTCTTGGCATTGCGTTCGAACGGGATGTGGTCGCCGAACAGATCCGAGAATCTCCCGCGGCGCTCCTTCGGTGCAGGCCGGTCCAGGACGCCTTCGCCGAAGGCGTCCTCGACCCGGGCTCGGACGGCGTCGAGGTCGATACCGATCGCTTCGAGCGCAGCCGCGTCGTCGGGTCCCAGCGGATGGTCCCGGTTCATCGCGGCCAGATCCGTGCGAGCTCCGTCGATGGTCAGGCCGACATCCGCAAGCGACGTGCGTAGGCGTTCGTCGGCGGTGACCAGCACGCCCAGCAACACATGCGCTGTGGTGATCCGATCGGCGTGCAGGCGGCGCGCTTCGGCCTGTGCCGCGACGACCGCCGAACGTGCGCTGTCGGTGAAACGTTCGAACATGGTTCTACCTGCGCTTCCGGTTGTACTTCTGGTGGACGGCCTGTCGGCTCACTTCGAGTGAGTCGGCGATCGCCTGCCACGACCAACCCTGCCGACGCGCGCTCTCGACCTGGATGGATTCGAGCCGTTCGAGCAGACGTCGCAGAGCAACGACAGCGCGCAGCCCTTCGGCGGGATCAGGACTCGCAGCTGATGCGGCGAGTGCGGTGGCTTCATTACTCATGATGTCAATATAGGTTGACACCATGAGGGCGTCAACGGAAATTGACAACCGAGCCATCAGGACGTCCCCAGCACCTGATCAACCGTCGTCGCGCGGCTCCCAGCGGCCGGTCGCGGAGAACTTCTCCAGCACCCCGACCCACTCCGACGCCGCGAGCCCTTCCGCGGCCAGCCATTCGTCCGAGTAGTACGTATCGGCGTACCGCTCACCGCCGTCGCACAGCAGCGTGACCACGCTGCCCGTCCGACCAGCGGCCAGCATCTCGCCGATCAGACCGAACGCACCCCACAGGTTGGTTCCCGTCGATCCACCCACGCGCCTGCCCAGCGCAGCACTACCGTGGCGCATCGCCGCGATCGAGGCGGCATCGGGCACCCGGATCATCCGGTCGACGACCTGCGGCACGAACGAGGGTTCGACGCGCGGCCGGCCGATGCCCTCGATCCGCGACGGCATGCCTGTCGCATATCCGTCGACACCGGTCTCGTACGCGCCGAAGAACGCCGAGTTCTCCGGATCGACAACCGCGAGCCGGGTGCGGTGGCGGCGATACCGGATATAGCGGCCGATCGTCGCGCTGGTTCCACCGGTACCGGCACCCACGACGATCCAGTCCGGTACCGGATGCCGTTCGAGCTGCATCTGCTCGAAGATCGATTCGGCGATGTTGTTGTTGCCCCGCCAATCCGTGGCCCGCTCCGCATTGGTGAACTGATCGAGATAGCAACCATCGAGCTCGTCGGCCAGCCGTTGGGCCTCGGTGTAGATCTCCGGGGGACGGTCGACGTAGTGACACCGCCCGCCCTGCGCTTCGATCAAGGCAACCTTGGCCGGTGAGGTCCGACGCGGTACCACCGCGACGAAGTCGAGTCCCAGCAGTTGCGCGAAGTACGCCTCACTCACCGCCGTCGAACCGGAGGACGCCTCGATGATGGGCGTGTTCTCACCGATCGACCCGTTGCACAGTCCGTACAGGAACAGCGACCGTGCGAGCCGATGCTTGAGACTGCCGGTGATGTGCGTCGATTCGTCCTTGATGTAGAGGTCGATCCCCCACTCCGCAGGCAGCGGATATCTCAGGAGATGTGTATCGGCGCTGCGCTGCGCGTCGGCCTCGATCAACCGGATCGCGTTGTCCACCCAGATGCGGGACGCGCTGTGATCGACAATGCGAGACGCATGCTGATCGACGATGCGAGACTCACGGCGATCGCCGGCGCCCGGACCGACATCCGTCACGTCTAGCCCTCGCCGCGCAGACGGTTCTCGAGGTCGGCGCGGGTGGTGCGACGACGCTCGTCCACTGCGGCGATGCCCTCGTTCACCCGGCGACGCAGGCGCGCGAACAGGACCAGGGACAGCGGCAACGCGATGAGCACCGCGAACAATGCCGCGACGAGCAGGGGAATTTCCACACCGAACGCCTGAGGAACGTACACGATGGCCGCCGCGAGAACCACGACGAGCGCAAGCCTGGCCAGCGAATACAGCGCAATATCGCGCACTAGGGAGCCGGTGCCCGAATTACTCGCATTCGGTGTGTTTCGGATGGGGTCGTTCGGGGTATTCGCTGAGTCGGTGCGGTGTTCGTCGGTCACGCCACCAGGGTAGCCGTCGGTATCGATCCAGCCGCTTCCGGAAGCTTCGACAGAAGTCGGACATGCGTCCGTTTTGTCCATTACTTCCGCTTTACCAACCACTGACCGTTCGAGCAACCAGGGGTCTCGGTGTCAACATGGCTTGGGACAACCCGATCGAACAACCCGATCAAGACAAAACAACCGGGAGGACATTCGCAATGAGCGCACCCACCTTCAATGGCGCCAAAGAATCCCTGCTGACCCCCGGCCAGGTCGCCGGCCTCTTCCATGTGGACCCCAAGACCGTGACCCGCTGGGCACACGCCGGCCGACTCGGCTCACTGCGCACGCCCGGTGGCCATCGCCGATTCCGCGAATCCGAGGTCCTTGCACTGCTGCGGTCCCTCACCACCGAAGCCACCCGCTGACGAAGACCGCCCGGCTTCGCGCGCGAGGCCGGGCGGTCTCCGATTCTGCATGTGTGCGGTATTCGGACGAACACGACAATCACGATCGTTACGTCTATGTACCCGCGCCGATGCCGCACTCGGTCGAGCGGCATAGACTGGTGTGAATCGGACAGTACGACGCCGGAGGCAGCGCGGCGTCGAACCACGCAAGGAGGTGCATCGTGCTCTATCTGCTGGCACTCATAGGTGCGGTGACGCTCGCCTTCCTGTTGTGGAAAGCCTTCGGACCGGATCTGACCCACACCCCGTCGCGGGGCCTCGGCCCGGACGATGATCCGGAATTCCTCTGGAAGGTCGATCGCGAGGTCCGCCGACGGCACACCGACGAAACCGGTCGGGCCGATGGCAACCCTCAGGAAGGCAACGACTGAGGTCAGGCCCCTGCCGGCCGTCCGAAACCCGATGCCACTTCGGCGGCGAGCCGGAGTAGAGCGCGGCGCGTACCGGGTAGCAATCGCTCGAGGTCCACTTCGGCGCCCTCTTCCAGATGTGGGTCGAACGGCAACAGGTGCACCGCACGGCACCGCTGCTCGAAATGCCCCACCACACGGTCGAGGTCGACCTTGCCCGATTTCGGGCGAACAGAATTGACCACCGCGACCGACCCACTCACCAGATCGCGGTAGCCGTGTGCGTCGAGCCAGTCGAGGGTCGCCGACGCACTACGCGCACCGTCCACCGAACCCGAACTGATCACCACCAATGCATCGGTGTTCTCCAGGATCGCGCGCATCGCAGAATGCATGAGTCCTGTGCCGCAATCGGTGAGCACGATGCTGTAGTAGCGCTCGAGCAGCGCCAGTGTCCGTTCGTAGTCCTGCGCGCTGAAGGCTTCGGAGACCGCAGGGTCGCTGTCGGAAGCCAACACTTCGAGACGATGCACATTCTGCGAGGTATAAGCCCTGGCGTCGCTGTATCGCTCGATATGCGCCTCGTCGCGCAGGAGAGTCCGCACGGTGGCAGCCGTCTCTGTCGGCACCTTCTGGCTCAGCGTGCCGCGGTCGGGATTCGCATCCACCGCGACCACCCGATCGCCCCGCAATTCCGCGAACGTCGAACCCAGGGTCACCGTCGTGGTCGTCTTGCCGACACCACCCTTGAGGCTGAGCAACGCGATGCGATAGCACCCGCGCAGTGGTTGCGAGACCTGGTCGGCGAGTTCCCTGCGCCGTTGGTCTCGCGCGCTGTCGCCCACGTCGATCCGTCCACCGGACGCGTGGAAGAGCGCCCGACGCCATCCTCGTTCGGGCGCGGGCGTGGCCCTGCGGACGAGTAGCGACGAGTCGAGATCCCGGGCCGACAGACTCCCGGTATCTCGGTCCGACAGGCTCGTCTCAGCTGTCCGGCCGGATCCTTCCACCATCCGCGTTCCCCCCGATCGCAGTTCCTCACATCGCCGAGGACGATAGCAGTGGTCAGTTCAGACCGGCGTACGAGTGCAGTCCGGACACCACCATGTTGATGATGAACAGGTTGAACAGCATCGCCACAAAACCCGCGATGTTGATCCATGCAGCGCGCGTATTGCGCCATCCCGACGTCGCGCGGGCGTGGAGATACGCGGCGTAGATCACCCAGGTGATGAACGAGACCGTTTCCTTGGGATCCCATCCCCAGAATCGCCCCCAGGCGGCCTCCGCCCAGATGGCGCCGAGAATGATGCCGATGCCGAACAGCGGGAAGCCGATGATCGTGCTCCGGTAGGCGAGACGGTCGAGGATCTGGGCGTCGGGCAGCCGCGCTGCGATCGCGCCCAGCACGCCCTTCTCGGAGCCCTCCGGATGCCGGATCCGCAGCAGGAACAGCAGGCTCGCCGCACCGGCGAGCAGGAAGATGCCGCTACCCACGCTGATGATCGTCACGTGGATCGGCAGCCAGAACGAACGCAGGGCAGGCACGACAGGCGCGGCATCCGCGTAGAGCACGGTCGCGGCCAGGAACATCAGCACCGCCACGGGGGCGAGCACGTACACCCACAGCATGCGGTAGGCGGGCTTGCGCAGCATCACCAGACCGAACACGGTCGCGGCCGCACACGCCATCGCCACGAACTCGTACATGTTGCCGAGCGGGAACCGTTCGGTCGCCACGCCGCGGAGCACGATCGACGCGATCATCAACCCCGCGGCCACCACGACGAGGGCCCGGCCCATGTTGCCGAGTCGCTCCGAGAGCGTTCGCCCGGTGGTGTTCTGCACGCGCCCCGGCCCCGACCGGACGGACGATCCGGCGCCACCGGCCGAGACGAGCTCACGTTCGGCGACGACCTTCGAGCGGTAGCTCGCATACTCGGTCACGATCAGGAGCATGGCCAGCACCACCACGGCGAACGCCGCTTCGAAGCTCCAGTCGCTGTACTTCGCGAGGGTGTCGTTCAACGTCATGCCTTCTCCTCCTGTGCCCCGGTGCCGGGCACACGGTTGCCTTCTGTGTTCCCACCGAGAAGCCGGGAGACCAACCGGTCGAACTCGTCGCCCCACCCGGCCTGATCGGTGCGAGCGAGACCACCGAGTTCTACTACAGTTCGTCGTTCACCGTCCGATACTGTACCCGCCCGATAGACGCGCACCCATACCCTTCGTCGTTTGACCAGGAGGGACAGCAGCAGGCCCGCCATCATCGCGACCGCGGACACCAGCACCCACGACTGGAACGGGTCGTGCGAGACCTGCAGATTGACGAAATCGACCGCGCCGTCGAACCGCACCTCGGTGCCGTCTGCCAGCGAGACGCTCTCCCCCGGCTTCAGGTTGACGCGCTCCTGCTTGACCAGCCGGCCCTGGTTGATGAGTTCTTTGTTGAGCGAGAACAACGACTGCGGACTCCCGGTGTCGAGACCGGAGTCACCCTTGTAGACGTCGATGGCGACGGCCGGGTCCAGCATCGCGGGGAACGCCGACGACAACAATGTGCCGTGGAACGCCGCGGTCGGCGCGAAGAGCCCTTCGAGCGCGATCTGGTTCTTTCGCCGTTCGTCGACGTCGGGGAACATCCCGCCGGGCGGATCGAACCTCATCGCGCCGCTGCTCAGGAAGCTCGTGGCGTCCTCGGGTGCCCACTGCAACGTCTCGGTGCGCGTCTCGCCGTTCGGCCAGGTGACCGTGAAGGTAGGCGCGTATCCGTGGCCCTGCAGGTAGACGCGGTCGCCGCCCACTCGGAGGGGATGGTTGACCTTCAGCTGCTCGTCGCTCCAGATGTTCGCCGCAACGTCGCTCCCGTACTGGTATTCGATGTTGGAGGTGAACATCTCGGCCTGACCGTTGTCGAGATAGTCGGCGGTGAAGTCTTTCACCCGCACACAGATCGGTGTCAGTCCCGTGCCGTCGAGTTCGATACCCGCAATGAACGAGTCGAACGAGGCGGGCGATGTAGTGCAGAACTCTTCACCGTTCGCGACGAGGATGCGCTGACCTTCGTAGCCGAAGAGCTTGCCGAGGGCGATGGTGGCGAGCAACGCGACCAGCGAGATGTGGAAGACCAGGTTCCCTGCCTCGCGAAGATATCCCTTCTCCGCCGACAGTGTGAGCTCGTCATCCCGGCCCTTCGTGGCTCCCTCCCGACGCTCGACGCGCCACCCGCGCAGTTCGCCCCGCACGCGCTCGATGACCGCATCGGGTTCGTCGTCGACCGTGGTCTCGACGTGATGCGGCAGACGGGAGAGGTTGCGCGGTGCCTTGACCGGTCGGGCACGCAACGCGCGGTAGTACTCGGCGCAGCGCGGCAGAATGCATCCGATGAGCGAGATGAACAGCAGGGCGTAGATCGCGGTGAACCAGAAGCTGCCGAACACGTCGAACAGCTCGAGCCGGTCCATGAACTGCCCGAGGGTCGGGCGGGCGGCGATGTATTCGTCGACCTTTCCGACGTTGAGGTTGCGCTGCGGCAGCAGTGCACCGGGAATCGCGGCGAGCGCCAGGAGGAACAGCAGCACGAGCGCCGTGCGCATCGATGTCAGGCCGCGCCACGTGTTGCGTACGAACGCCGCCGCGCGTGCGACCGAGCTCTGCTTCGGGGGGCCGGGCGGTGGTGCGGAGGTCTGCGTGTCGGTGGCCGTCATCTGTTGTTCGGCGCGGATGCTCCCTCGTTCACGAGGGAGAGGAAACGCCGACCTCCTTCCGAAGGGGTGAGGCTGCGCCGAGCAACCGAATCGGGACGAGCACACCTGTCGGTAGGTACGGATACGTAGATCACTGGGATCCGCCTCCTTCGGGAGTGGTTCGGGTGCGGTCTGAGCTGGGAATCTCCTGCCCTTCAGGCAGGAGAGACGTCAAACAGGCAAAGTCACATCCGAGATGAACGAGTCACGCACCCAGGACACGAACAGGTCCCAAGCGCCGGTGACGAGGGCTATACCGACGGCGATCAACATGATGCCGCCGAACAACTGAATGGTCCGAGCATGGTTCCTCAGCCATCCCACACCCCGCAGCGCCCGCGCCGAGCCGAACGCGAGGACGACGAACGGGAGGCCGAGCCCGATGCAGTACGCCACGATGAGCGTCACGCCTCGGGCTGCGGTGGCCCCTTCTGTGCCGGCAGCGAGCGAGATCACACCGGCGAGAGTCGGTCCGAGACACGGCGTCCAGCCGAGCGCGAACACCGCACCGAGCAGCGGTGCACCGGCCAGACTCGAGATCTGCTTCGGAGCCGTGCGGGTGTCGCGTTGCAACGCGGGAATCAGGCCGATGAACACCATGCCCATGACGATGGTGACCACACCGCCGATCCGCATCAGCAACTCACGGTTGACCGACAGCAGGGAAATCGCACCGAACACCGACGCGGTGGCAAGGACGAACACCACGGTGAATCCCGCGACGAACAGCCCGGCCGCTCCCGCGACACGCAGTCGGCCGTCGTCGCGCACCTTGGTGGTACGCGTGCCGGCCTGCGCAGCAGTGACCGCGGGTGTCTCTGCCCCGACCACACCCGCCAGATACGACAGGTAGCCGGGCACGAGCGGAACCACGCACGGCGAAGCGAACGACACCAGGCCGGCGAGCACGCACACACCCACCGCGAGAAGCAACGGGCCGGACGCTGCGACATTCTGGAAGGTCTCGCCGACCCCCGATGCAAGGAGTGTCATTGCTACTGTTCCTGCCTCGGCTCTGCCGCGAGGCGCTCGACGACCGGTTGCAGGTCGCTCGCGAGGAGTTCGGTCAGATAGACCGCCGCGACCCGGTGCTCACGATCGAGTACAACTGTGGTCGGCACGACCGACGTCGGATAGTTGCGACCGAGGGCGAGCAAGGATCGCATGGACGGGTCGTAGATCGACGGATAGCCGACCTGCTGGTCGACCACGAAGTCCTGTGCCTTGTCGCGGTGGTTGTCGCGGACGTTGATGCCCAGGAACGCGACCCCGAGGTCCTTGGTTTCCTGATAGACCTCTTCGAGGTCGTCGGCCTCGTTACGGCACGGCGCACACCACGCACCCCACACGTTGACCACCACGACCTCGCCCTCGAAGTCGTCGAGGGAGATCGTCTGCCCTTCGTTCATGAGGTCCTCACCCGTGAGCGTGCCGAGGGTGCCGCGGTCTGCGGGCGGATCGTAGACGATGCGGGTCTCGCCGCCGGGTGAGACGAAGTCGAAGGTGCCGCCGGTCGCGACCGCGTCGGTGCCCGTCGCGCAGGAGGACAGGAGTACGACGCCGCACAGCAATGCGACGATCGTATGGACCGCTCTTTTCATGCGCCGTGGACGTTCGGGTCGGACGCGCCGGCGGGCTCGGAGTAGACCAGGTCGACGAGGGTGTCGCCCTCGTAGACGAGCGACGTGAGAGAGGCGAGGCTGCACTGCCGGTGACGCGGGTCGTGCCACAGGCGTTCGCCCTCGAGGAATCGGCGCAGCGTCCACACCGGCAGCTGGTGACTCACGCACACGGCCTCGCGGCCGGCCGCAGCGACACGCGCGGTATTGACTGCGGCCAGCATGCGATGCGCGATCTGCAGGTACGGCTCGCCCCAGGACGGGGTGAACGGGTCGCGCAGCTTCCACCAGTGACGCGGGCGGCCGAGCGCACCGTCGCCGACAGCGACCTTGAGCCCCTCGAAATCGTTGCCCGCCTCGATGAGGTTCTCATCGGTCCGGATCTCGAGGCCGTGCTTCTGCGCGATCGGCGACGCGGTCTGCTGGGCACGCTCGAGCGGCGAGGCGACGACGTGCGCGATGTCGTGGTCGGCGAGTGAGGCCGCAACGGCCCGTGCCTGTGCTTCGCCGGTGGCCGACAACCGGAAACCGGGCAGGCGACCGTAGAGGACACCGGACGGGTTGTGCACCTCACCGTGCCGCAGCACGTGCACGATGGTGCGGATCTCGGACGGGGCGGCTTCGGTCACGTGCGTGTCCTCAGGTCGATGAAGGCGGGTGGGTGGCGGTGGCTCTCGCAGGTCAGGGTGCAGTGGCGGCCGCGGCCGCCTTCGCTGCATGCGGGAGGGCATCGGCGATTCGGGAGAACGCGGTGTCGTCCAGAACTGCTGAGACGAACCACGTCTCGAATGCGCTCGGAGGCGCGTAGACGCCGTGTTCGAGCAGGGCGTGGAAGAACGCGGGGAATCGCCATGTCTGTGCGGCCTTCGCCTCGTCGTAGTTCGTGACGGGGTCCTCGGTGAAGAACACGCTGAGCATTGTTCCTGCGTTCTGGATGCGGTTCGGGACGCCCTCGGCGGTCAGTGCGTCGTCGAGGAGCCCGCCGAGGGTCGCGGCGTTGCGCTCGAGCGCGGCGTACACATCGGCGTCGGCAGCGCGCAGACTCGCGAGACCGGCCGCGACGGCGACGGGGTTACCGGACAACGTGCCGGCCTGGTAGACCGCACCGGACGGCGCGAGGTGGGCCATGACGTCGGCACGGCCACCGAACGCGGCGGCGGGCAGACCACCGCTCATGACCTTTCCGAACGTCATGAGGTCGCCCGCGACACCGTCGATGCCGTGCCAACCGGTGGCGCTCGCACGGAAACCCGTCATGACCTCGTCCATGATCAGCAGCGCGCCGTGGTCGCGGGTCAGCGCACGCAGGCCCTCGTTGAATCCGGGTGCCGGCGGGACGGTTCCCATATTGCCGGCGGCGGCTTCGGTGATGACCGCGGCGATCGCGTCGGGATGCGCGTCGAACGCGGCGCGTACTGCATCGAGATCGTTGTAGGGCACGACCAAGGTGTCCTCGGCCTGTGCCCCGGTCACGCCGGGCGAGGTGGGCAATCCGAATGTCGCGAGTCCGGAACCGGCGTCGGCGAGCAACGCGTCGACGTGACCGTGATAACAACCCGCGAACTTGATGATCTTCGTGCGTCCGGTGAATCCGCGCGCGAGGCGCACCGCGCTCATCGTGGCCTCGGTGCCGGAGTTGACCAACCGGACCTGCTCGACCGGGGCGATGCGGGCGACGATCTCCTCGGCGAGTTCGACCTCACCGGCGGTCGGGGCTCCGAAGGACAGACCCGATGTCGCGGTGGTGCGTACGGCCTCGACGACGGCAGGATGCGCATGTCCGAGAATCAACGGACCCCACGAACACACCAGGTCGACGTAGGAATTTCCGTCGACATCGGTGAGGGTGTAACCGGATCCGGAAGTGATGAAGCGCGGCGTTCCGCCGACCGAACCGAACGCGCGGACCGGGGAGTTGACCCCGCCGGGTGTCACCTTCGACGCCCGGGTGAACAGTGCCGCCGAAGCGGCGTCGTGGACGGAGGAAGCAGCGGGAGTCGCAGTCACGACGTCCAGTGTCCCAGTTTCCCCGGATTTGCCAAAAAGCCGATCGGTGTGCGATGAGCCGCTGTGATGCACATCTCACGGCGGAATTCCGCCCTACCGAGCGGTCATGTAGCCACACAGGACGGCGTCGCGGCCATAGGGTCGAAACCATGGCGACTACAGGTGAACATCTGAGCAAGGCCCTCGACGGTGCATGGCACAGCGCACGCGACCACGCCCGGACGAGCATGGCCGATCCGGCTTTTGCGCCGCACTACACCCCCGACCTGGAACAGGCCCGCGAGATCACCCTGAAGCAGATGCGGCTGCTCGCAGAGCACGGGTACGCCGCATCCGGTTTCTCCGTCGAGTCCGGTGGCACCGGCGATGTAGGCGGCGCCGTCGCCTCGATCGAGATGCTGGCGATGTCCGACCTGTCCTTGATGGTCAAGGCCGGTGTGCAATGGGGATTGTTCGGCGGGGCCATCGAGAACCTCGGCACGAAGCGTCACCACGACAAGTACATCTCGTCCCTGATCAACCTGGATCTGCTCGGCTGTTTCGCCATGACGGAAACCGGTCACGGCAGCGATGTGCAGGCCCTCGAGACAACCGCGACGTTCGACCCGGCCACCGACGAGTTCGTCGTCCACTCCCCCACGGCGTCGGCGCGTAAGGACTACATCGGCGGCGCCGCGCAGCACGCGAAGATCGCCGCGGTCTTCGCTCAGCTCGTGACGAAGGGCGAGTCGTACGGCGTGCACTGCTTCGTCGTTCCCATCCGCGACGACGACGGCAACGATCTTCCCGGCGTGACCACCTCCGACTGCGGCCACAAGGGCGGGCTGCCGGGGGTCGACAACGGCCGGATCGTCTTCGACAACGTGCGGATCCCGCGCGAGAACCTGCTCAACCGGTACGCGGACGTCGAGGCCGACGGCACCTACGCCTCCGACATCGAGAGCTCGAGCCGCCGGTTCTTCACCATGGTGGGCACTCTCGTTCGTGGCCGGGTCACCGTCGGCGGATCGGCAGGCGCTGCTGCCCGCGTCGCGCTGTCGATCGCGACGCGGTACGCGCTGCTGCGTCGTCAGTTCGATGCCCCGGGCAGCGACGACGAGGTGCTTCTGATGGACTACCTCGTCCACCAGCGACGGCTGCTGCCGCACATCGCAAAGTCGTACGCGCTGGGGTTCGCCCAGAACGAGCTGATCTCCGTCATGGACCGTATCCAGTCGATGCCGTCGACCGAGGTCGATCCGCAGGAGCAGCGCGAGCTCGAAGGGCGCGCTGCCGGTCTCAAAGTGGTCAACACGTGGCACGCGGCGCGCGCGATCCAGGAATGTCGCGAGGCATGCGGAGGCGCCGGCTACATGGCCGAGAACAGGCTGACGGCGCTGCGTGCCGATGTCGACGTGTTCACCACGTTCGAGGGCGACAACCACGTGCTCACGCAGCTCGTCGCGAAGGAGCTTCTCACGGCGTATGCCGACGAGGTACAAGGGATGAGTCCGGTGGAGTGGATGCGCTTCGCCGCCGACACGATCTCCGATGTCGTGAAGAAACGCACCGCGGCACAGCAGATCATCCAGACGATCCTCGACACCCGCCAGGACAACGAGGAGGACGGCAGCCTCTTCAACCGCGGCACGCAGTTGACGATGTTCGAGGACCGCGAGCAGTACCTGCTCTCGACTGCCGCGCGGCGACTGCAGGCCGCCAACAAGCGCGAGGACGATCCGTTCGACGCGTTCAACTTCGTGCAGGACCACGTGCTGCACGCGGCACGGGCACACATCGACCGGGTCGTCCTGGAAGCGTTCGTCGCGGCCATCGACGACTGTGAGGACGAGAGCGCATGCGATCTGCTCTCCGACCTGTGCGACCTGTTCGCGCTGACCGTCATCGACGAGGACAAGGCGTGGTTCATGGAGCATCGGCACCTGTCGGTCGAGCGCTCCAAGGCGGTGCTGCGCGGGATCAACGAGCGCTGCCGTACGTTGCGGCCGCACGTGACGACTCTCGTCGAGGGGCTCGGTGTGCCCGAGTATCTGCTCGGATCGGCCATGCTCGACCGCGAGGGAGCCGCTGAACCGGCCGTGTGATCAGGGCTTCAGGCGCCGACCAGCTCGCCGAGATTCGTGCGGAGCCGGTCGGCGTCCTTGGCCCACGCCCGCACGAACGTCCCACCCCGAAGTCGCAACCCGATATCGGTCCGCCCACGCGGGGTGTCGGCCAGCTCTCCGAGTACGCGTGCGGTCTCCCAGCGTTGCGGTTCGTCCCACGTGTCCATCGCCGGCGGAAGCACCGCCTCGATATCGCTGACGTCGAGTTCCTCGGTGCCCTGGCGCAGCACGGTGCGGGTGAGTTCGACACTGACGTGGCGACGCGCCGCAATCACCATGACATAGGCGAATCCTGCGAGCACGATCGCAAGCACAGGCAGCGCGATCCAGTGCACGACGGGGCCCGTCACGAGTTCGACGATCAGCGCCACTGCACAGAACACGGGCCCGATCGCAACCGTGCGCCACCTCGCACCCGGCTCGTGGAACAGCAACTCGGACGCGCCTCCCGGTTCGGTCGCCTCGGTCAAGCGGTGAGCGCCCCGGGAATCACGATCAGCAGCGTCGTCACCACACCGAGTACGGCAATCAGACCGATCAGCACAAGTTCGCGACGACGACCATAGGGCCGGGGTTCCACCTGCATGACGTCCTCACACTCGACGGGCACGGCCGCTGCCGCGGCCGCTGGGTGAGCCCACCGTACTCCGTGCGCCCCGGTGCGCAAACCCGGGTGGCGTGAGGATCAGTTCTCCGGCAGCCGAAGAAAATACGCGTTGGACTCGCGCCGATGCATGAGCACGATCGCACCCACTGTCAGCACGGCCTGAACGATGGAGATGACGCCGAGCGCGAGCCCGGATCCACCGGTACCAGCGCCCACGCCGAACACCGTCGGTAGCGTCGAGAGGGTCATGAACACACCGATCATGGTCAATGCCATGCGGGCCCAGTTCTTCCCCTTGCACATCTTCCGGACGGCGAGGTAGAGCAACCCGACGATCGCCATCCCGAACACGACCGTGAGGATCACCACCATCGGCACCACGGCGTCGAGATCCGCGCGGGAGAGTTCCTGCGTACCCGTGTCTGCCGTCATCTCGACCATCATGTCGAGGAGTTCACTCCGCCCGCTCCAGAGGTCGAACGCTCCGAACAGCAGGGTGACCACGGTGAGAAGCAGGACTCCACACCACAATTGGTAGGCGGTGACGATGTCCTGCGGAGTCGGCCGGTCGACAGGAGTGGACGGGTCGGGGGTCGGGGGCAACGGAAAGCTCACGACAACGTACCCGCCACTTCGGCAGCCCAGTAGGTGAGCACGATGTCGGCACCCGCACGCCGGATTCCGAGCAGCGATTCGACGATCGCGGCGTCGCGATCGATCCAGCCGTTCGCTGCCGCCGCCGTGATCATCGAGTACTCACCCGAAATCTGATACGCGGCAACAGGAACCGGAGACCGATCCGCAACCTCCCGCAGAATGTCCAGATACGACATGGCCGGCTTGACCATCACCATGTCGGCACCCTCGGCGAGATCGAGATCGAGTTCGTACAGCGCCTCACGCCGATTCGCCGGATCCTGTTGGTATGTGCGGCGATCGCCTTCGAGCGACGAGCCGACCGCCTCCCGGAAGGGTCCGTAGAACGCGGACGAGTACTTTGCGGTGTACGCGATCTGTGAGACGTCGACGTGACCGGCTGCGTCGAGCGCCGCCCGGATCGATGCGACCTGACCGTCCATCATGCCGCTGGGGCCGAGCACATGAGCGCCCGCTTCCGCCTGCGCCACAGCCATTTCCGCGTACCGCTCGAGGGTCGCATCGTTGTCGACCACGCCCGATGCCGCGAGCACCCCGCAGTGCCCGTGATCGGTGAACTCGTCGAGACACGTATCGGCCATGATCACCGTCGAGTCACCGAGTTCGCTGCGCAGAGCAGCGAGCGAACGGTTGAGCACTCCGTCGGGATCCGTTGCGCCCGAACCACGCGCGTCCTTGTCTTCGGGTCGTGGGACACCGAACAGCATGAGGCCACCGACACCGGACTCGACGGCAGCGGTCGCGGCGGCGAGCAATGAGTCGTCGGTGTGC
The DNA here is from genome assembly GCF_042730275.1 of Rhodococcus sp. NPDC060086. Classification (NCBI taxonomy): domain Bacteria; kingdom Bacillati; phylum Actinomycetota; class Actinomycetes; order Mycobacteriales; family Nocardiaceae; genus Rhodococcus; species Rhodococcus sp. NPDC060086. The sequence goes on along the minus strand of NZ_JBHWWZ010000012.1, from coordinate 18,955 downwards.
TGGTACACCCCGGGCATCGACGGGATCTCCCACGGCTCACTGCGGCCGTCGGCGACGAACATCGGAAGCACCAGGTGCCGAGGCTCGAGCGAGGTCTCCCCGACCAGGCGACGCATCGCCGCAGTGGTACGCAATCGGCGGGGACGGATATCGGGGAACATGTCGTCAGGACCCTTTCGAAGCTGGATACAGGTCGTGCGCGGTTCCGGTAGCGGCTACTACCGGAACCGCGCACGAGTGGGTCAGCGGCGGGCGCGGGACTTCTTGCGCGGCGGGGGCAGAGCACCCTCGGCACGCAGTCGCGCAGCGTGCTCGGCGAGGGCCTCGACCAGCGGCCCGACCTGCGCGGTCTCGGGTCGCACGTCCACCCGCAGTCCGAATTCGATCGCGGTCTCCGCGGTCTTCGGACCGATGCACGCGACGATGGTGCGCGCGTGCGGCTTGCCTGCGATACCGACGAGATTTCGGACCGTCGACGACGAGGTGAAGCACACCGCGTCGAAACCACCGGTCTTGATCATCTCGCGGGTCTCCGCCGGCGGCGGCGCGGCCCGGACGGTGCGGTAGGCGGTGACGTCGTCGATCTCCCAGCCGCGCTCACGCAACCCTTCGGCGAGGGTCTCGGTCGCGATGTCCGCGCGGGGCAACAGCACCCGGTTGACCGGATCGAACACATCGTCGTACGGCGCGAACTCGGCGAGCAGGCCCTCCGACGACTGCTCGCCGGTCGGAACGAGTTCGGGGGTGATACCGAACGAGCGCACCTTCTCGGCGGTCGCCTGACCGACGCATGCGATCTTCACGCCGGAGAATGCGCGGGCGTCGAGACCGAACTCCTCGAACTTCTCCCACACGGCGCGCACCGCGTTGGTCGAGGTGAACACCACCCACTGGTAGCGACCGTCGACCAGGCCCTTGACGGCCCGCTCCATCTGCGCGGGGCTGCGCGGAGGCTCGACGGAGATGGTCGGCACCTCCATCGGGATGGCTCCGTGCGAGACGAGACGGTCGCTCATCTCACCCGCCTGCTCCTTCGTCCGCGGCACCAGCACGGTCCAGCCGTACAGGGCACGCGATTCCCACCACGACATCTTGTTGCGCTGCGACACGACCTTCCCGACCGTCACGACCAGCGGCCCGACGAACTCGGAGCCGGCGTCGTTGAGGGTCGCCAGCGTCGCTTCGACGGTGCGTTGCTGACGCGTCGTGCCGCGCACCGTGATGGCGGCGGGGGTCTGCGGAGCAACGCCATGCTCGACGAGTGCGCTCGCGGTCTCGGCGAGATGCCCGGACGTCGCGTGCAGCACCAGCGGGCCGGGGGCCGCAGCCAGCGCCGCCCAGTCGACCTCACCGCGGACGTCGGCCTCGGTGTGGGACGAACCGAGCGCCATACCCGCGTAGCTGGGAACCGCAGAACCGGAAGGCAGCCCGGGCAGCACCTCGAACACCACCTGGGTCCGCGCCACAGCGTTGACCTCGGCGATCACGGAATCGGTGGTCAGTGGATCGCCCGCGACGAGGCGAACCACGTCGTGGCCGTTCTTCGCCTCCGCGACCAGGGTCCTGGCCACTTCTGCGGGTTCACCCAGTGCGGGGCGCACGTCGGCGATCGGCTCGCCCGTCTCCGGGTGTGTGCCGAGGTCGGTACCGACCAGAGCGACGACGTCCCTGTCGACGTCGGGATCGGTGAAGGCGATCGTGGCACCCGTCAGGACGTCGCGCGCTCGGACGGTGAGCAACGCCGGGTCGCCTGGACCCGACCCTACGAACAGGATCCGTCCGGGAGTGTTCTTACGGACTCGGCTCATCGGTTGTTCTCCAGTGCAATCAAATCTGCGGTAAGGGAAATTCGGGGCTGAACAAAATGGTCAATCATCGGCGGCCCACTGTTCGTTGTCCACGATCAGTTCTTTCGCACCGAGGTCGAGGAGTTCCCGGGCCAGTGCCCTGCCGAGCTCCTCTGCGCGGTCGGGTGGGCCGACGATGCTCGCGCGGAGCACATCCGACCCGTCGTGTGCGGCCGCGCACCCGCGTACGGACAGCTCCTCGAAGACACGGCCGTCGTCGTCGAGCGACTCGACGATCTCGGCGATCGCGCCGACCGGCGCGGTGCATCCGGCTTCGAGTTCGGCGAGCAAGGCGCGCTCCGCGACGACCGCCGCGCGACTCGACGGATCGTCGAGTTCTGCGAGGACCTCGATCAGGGCGGTGTCCTCGGCGCGGCACTCGACTGCGAGTGCGCCCTGGGACGGTGCCGGCAGCATCTGCACCGGTTCGAGGGCTTCGGTGACCCGATCGAGCCGCCCGATCCGCGACAGCCCTGCGCGGGCGATGACGATCGCGTCGAGCTCACCGGAATCGACCTTGCCGATGCGGGTGTCGATGTTGCCGCGCAGCGGCTCGAGCTGCAAACCGAGGCCGAGCGCTGCCAGCTGTGCGCGGCGACGTGGCGCGGACGTGCCGACCTTCGAACCGGGGGGCAGTTCCCCGAGTACCAGTCCGTCGCGAGCGACGAGGGCATCGCGTGGATCCTCGCGAGGAGGAACGGCCGCGATGACCATGCGCGGATCCTGCTGCGTGGGCAGGTCCTTGTACGAATGCACCGCCAGGTCCACTTCGCCGGCCAACAATGCCTCGCGTAGTTCCGCGGTGAACACACCGACACCGATGCGCTGTACGGGCCCGGGCGTGACGTCGCCCTTGGTCGTGATGATCACGAGTTCTGCCGGATGTCCGGCCGAGATCAGGGCGTCGCGAACAGTGCCTGCCTGGGTGGTGGCGAGCACACTGCCGCGAGTACCGATGCGCAATGTGCGCTGCTCGCGCGGTGCGTCGATCCGGGTGGCTTCGGCGCTCATACCTTGCCGTCCTTTCGTGGAGCACGAAGCTCCGTCGTGATGACCGAATCCAGTGCGGCGGACAGATCCACCGCCGTGGTCGGGTCGGTCAGTGACCCCAGTTCTTTCGTCGGGGTCGCAACAGCCTCGACTGCCCCCGGGCGCAGTTCGAACAATTCCCGCAACGCCTCGGCGTACTGGTCGCCACCCGGCGTCGACGCGAGTTGCTTCACCCGCACGGTCGGTGCGTGCAGCAACTTGTCGACGACCCGCCGCACGGTACGTGCGACCTCGTCGCGCTGAGCGTCTTCGAGATCGGGCAGCCGCGAATCGAGACGCAGGAGTTCGCCCTCGACGACCTCCGCTGCACGCTGACGCAGCGCTGTCACGGTGGGTGTCACCTCCGCCAGCCGCTGTGTGGTGAGGTATCCGGCGAGTTCCGATGCCACGATCGCGCGTGCGGCCTCGGCATCGTCGGAGGCGGCACCGGCAGCCGGGTCGTTCTGCAGTGCCTCCATGTCGAACACGGTCACGCCGGGAAGTCCTGCGACCGCGGGTTCCACGTCTCGGGGCAGTCCGAGATCGCAGATCGCCAGCGGGCGTTCGCCACGATCCGACTGCGCGAGGGCTCGGTGGGCGTCGGCGAGGGTGACGACCGTACCGACAGCTCCGGTACAGGTGACGGCGACATCGGCCTGAGCCAGCGCTACGGACAGGTCGTCGAAATCGACGACCTCGGCGTCGACGCCGTTTCCGTGGGCCGTCGCGGCGAGACGCTCGGCACGGTCGCGGGTGCGGTTCGTGAGGATGATCTTGGAGATGCCCGACCTGGTCAGGTGTGCCACGGCAAGACCGCCCATCGCACCCGCACCGATCACCGCGGCGGTTCGCCCGCGCAGTCCTTCACCACCGAACAGTGCGCCGGCCTTGTCGAGTGCAACCGACACGACGGACGCACCGGCCGAATCGATCCCGGTTTCCGAGTGCACCCGCTTACCGACGCGCAACGCCTGCTGGGCGAGTTCGTGCAGCGCACGTCCTGCGGCCTGCTGGGCGTCGGCGGTCGCGTAGGCCGTGCGGATCTGCCCGAGGATCTGCTGCTCACCGACGACCATGGAGTCGAGGCCGCTGGCAACCGAGAAGAGGTGTTCCGCAGCGGCTTCGCTGTAGCGCACGTAGGCGTGCTTGTGCAGATCGGCGAGGTTCAGTCCGGCGTGTTCGGACAGCAGTTCGCTGACTTCGGCGAGCGCACCGTGGAAGGCATCGACAACAGCGTAGATCTCGACGCGATTGCAGGTCGAGACGATCATCGCCTCGGAGATGTGATCCGACGCCATCATCTTGTCGGTCAGTTTCGGCCGGTCGGTGTCGGCGACGGCCACCTTCTCGAGAATCGACACCGGGGCACTTCGATGCGAAATGCCGACGAGGAGAACACTCACGGGGCAATCACCGATCCGTTTCTGGTCACGGTCGAACCCAGCGGGCCCGCCTTGCCTGTTCTGGATCGCCGAGTCGGACTCGGCGTGGACACCGCGGACCCGAGTGGGCCGCGGGGTGACGGGACACCCGCCGCGTGTGCTCCCCCGGCTGTCCGGAGAAGTTCGTCGTTTCGTGCGCTGTTGAACGAGAGCACCTGCATCTCGACCGCGAGGTCGACGCGGCGCACCTCTACCTGCTCGGGCACGTCGAGTTCGATCGGCGCGAAGCTCAGGACACTGCGAACACCGGAGCTCACCAGAAGATCGCAGACGGACTGTGCAGCATCCTCCGGTGTGGCCACGACCCCGATCGTGGCGCCCAGTTCACGAGCGTCGGATTCGAGCCGGTCCACGCCCCGGACCACGAGATCGCCCACAGTTTCCCCCACCAGGGCAGGATCGGCGTCGAACAACCCCGCGAGAGTGAAGCCACGGCGATCGAATCCCGGATAGCAGGCGAGCGCGCGACCGAGATTTCCCACCCCGACGAGGACGACGCGGTGGCCGCGATCGAGTCCGAGCGCATTCTCGATGCGTGTCTGGAGGCGCAGGACGTCGTATCCGACACCGCGCACTCCGTTGGGTCCGAGAAACGAGAGGTCCTTACGGAGCTTCGCCGAACCCACTCCTGCCGCCCTCGCCAGTTCCTCGCTCGAAACGATGAGCGTGCCGGCCTCGGAGAGGCTTCCGAGGACCCGCAGATAGTTCGCGAGACGCGTCACAGTAGCCTGTGGAATATCCCGATATTGAGAACTGGGAGCGACACGCTCGCCACTGGGAGTGGCACCCTCGCCGGTCCCGGCGGTGCCGCGGGCATCGTTGCCCTGCGGTGGGTGCGGTTGCGTCACGTTCGTGGCTCCTCGTCCGGCCGGTGGACACGTCCGGCCTCACGGTGATCCGGGATTTCGTCCTCACCACGGTAACCGCTTGTGAAGCCATGCACAAAGTTGCTCGAAGGCCCTCGAATGTGCTTCCCACCTGCGTCACGGCCGAGTATTACGGGGTCATCGGGCGAGATCGGCGCGCAATCGCGGCTCGTCGACCTCCCAGTAGCTGTGCTCCCTGCCGTCGAGGAGCACCACAGGCAGCCGGTCTCCGAACTCGGCCCGCAATTCAGGGTCGGTGGCAGCAGCTTCGTCCACATCGATGCAGGTGACCTGCAGCCCGTACTCGGTGCACAACTCCTCGAGGAGAGTGCGCGCAGGCCCACAACTACCGCACCCGGCACGAACCAGGAGCGTCACCTCATGAGCGGATGCAGGGGTCCCGGCCGCGCCGGAGTGTCGATCGGTCATGGCCTCCACTCTGCGACATCGACCCCGGAGACGAAGGTCACACCCACGGATCGCCCGAACGTCGAACCCTGATAACGCATCCACCACGGGCTACTCTTGCGGCGGGGTCGTGCATTGGGCTGTGACGATGCGGTTGCACGACCGTCACGACACGGGAGGTGCGGGTGCCTGAACGTTCGTTTCCATACGGGCGGGGTATGGGTGAGACGTGGGCGCGCATCATTCGCCCCGGCAGGCGTCTTCTGTCCCGCAAATTCGGCCCGAGCGAAGAAGAGGTACGCGCGAATCTCGCCGGCGAGGCGAGCGCCGACGCCGCTCTCGCCCTGCACGGCGCCCGAAGCGAACCCGCGATCGACACCCGCTCCGAGACCGATACCCGCGATACAACCGACCTGACCGCAGCAGCATTCTTCGACGTCGACAACACGATGGTGCAGGGCGCGTCGATCATCCACTTCGCCCGCGGCCTCGTCGCGCGGAACTACTTCCGAAAGACCGACCTCTTCGAGTTCGCGTGGCAGCAGGTGAAGTTCCGGATCACCGGCAAGGAGAACAGCGACGACGTCGCGAGCGGCCGCGACAAGGCCCTCTCCTTCGTGCAGGGCAGATCCACCGAGGAACTCCGGCGGCTCGGCGAGGAGGTCTACGACGACATCATCGCCGACAAGATCTGGCCGGGCACCCGCATGCTCGCGCAGATGCATCTCGACGCAGGTCAGCAGGTGTGGCTCGTCACGGCGACCCCCGTCGAACTCGCCGACGTCATTGCCAAGCGCCTGGGTCTGACGGGCGCGTTGGGCACCGTCGCGGAGTCCGAGGACGGTGTGTTCACCGGCCGTCTCGTCGGCGACATCCTGCACGGACTCGGCAAGGCCCACGCCGTGCGCGCCCTCGCGATCCGCGAGGGCCTGAATCTCAAACGTTGCACCGCGTATTCCGACAGCCACAACGACGTGCCGATGTTGTCGCTGGTGGGCACGCCGGTCGCGATCAATCCCGACCCCGATCTCCGACAGGTAGCGCGCACCCGGGGTTGGGAAGTACGAGACTTCCGCACAGCACGCAAGGCCGCGAAGGTCGGTGTGCCGACGGCACTCGGCCTCGGCGCGGCGGGCGGCGCAGTCGCCTTCGTCCTCGGGCGACGCCGCGACAGGGCTGCCTGACCACCCCCGCCTGAAACGCGCCGGTTCGAGATGCTCTCCTACCCGAGGAACACGTTGCGGCGATGGGTGAGCAGCTTGTAGAGGGTCTGCTGGATCACTTCACGCACGTGGTCGGTGACCTCGAACAACACCATCGGATCGTCGGCCGCTGCCTCGTCGTGGACATCCGTGGCGATGGGTGTACCGAACTCGATGTACCACTTGGACGGCAGCGGCACCGCACCGAGCGGGCCGAGCACCGGAAAGAGTGGCGTGATCGGGAAGTAGGGCAGACCGAGCAACCGCGCGAGCGACGTGAGGTCGGCGATGTTCGGGTAGATCTCCTCTGAGCCGACGATCGAGCACGGAATGATCGGCGCGTGGGTCTTCAGGGCCGCGGAGACGAACCCGCCGCGTCCGAAACGCTGCAGTTTGTAGCGCTCCTTGAACGGCTTACCGAGCCCCTTGTACCCCTCCGGGAAGACGGCGACGACCTGGTCGTGGGAAAGGAGTCGTTCGGCATCGGGATGGCACGCCAGGGTGTGCCCTGCCTTACGAGCCACCGTGCCGACGACCGGCATGTCGAACGCGAGATCGGCTGCGAGCATCCGCAGCGGCCGGTGCGCGCGGTCGTGCACGGCGACCGAGGTCATCAGGGCATCGACGGGCAAGGTGCCCGCGTGATTCGCGACGATGAGTGCACGACCGTCGGCCGGAATGTTCTCGATCCCTCGGACCTCGACGCGGAACCACTTGTCGAACAGGGGACGCAGCGCAGGGATGAGGATGTTGTCGTTGAAATGCGGGTCGAAGCCGAAGTCGTCGACATCGTAATCACCGGTGATCCGCCGCCTGAGGAATTCGGCTCCGCCCGTGATGTGCCCGATCAGGGCGGTGCGCAGGTCGTCGAGGAGACCGTCGACAGCCGTGTGCTGCGGTTCGGCGCTCCCGGTCGCAGACCCCTGCGACGGGTGCGCGGCGAAGGACTCCTCGGACCGCCCCTGAGCCGGACGCCGAGCCCCTGCATGTCGACTCCCCGCGTGCAGCGGTATGACCTTGGCAACCTGAGTCATCGCACCTCCGTCCGCTCCCCGAGTGCGGAAAGCAACATCGATTCGGCCTTGTCGACCCATTCGGACTTCACGATGCGGGACATACCGATTCCGCGCGCGAAGTCGTCGAGGGCTTCCTTGGTGGTCCAGCGCGGTTCGAATCCGAGTTCTTCACGCATACGTCTCGTGTCGAGTCCGCAACCGAAGTGGAAGTAGTCGAGTTCTTCCTTCGTGAACGACTTCATGACCGATCCCACGAGGGCATGGCCCAGATTGCGGAACAGGCCGTAGGGCATCGGCACGGTCAGACCGCCGGCACGACGCACCGCCTGCGACATCATCACGATGCCGTCGCCTGCCACGTTGTAGGTGCCGGACGGCCCGCCGAGCGTCGCGCATTCGAGCGCGCCGAGTGCGTCCTCCTCGTGCAGCAACTGCAGTCGTGCATCACGCCCGAGGACATTGGGGACCAGCGGTGAAGTCAGATAGTTCGACACCGATCCGGGCAGGCGATTGCCCACCGTGGGTGCGAGCCGCAGGATCGTGGTGGCGATGTCGCTGCGTCGCCGCGCCAGACCTCGCAGGTAGCCCTCGATCTCGATCATGTCGCGGGCGAACGCCCCGGTGGGACGGCGTCGAGCGCTCATCTCCTCCGTGAACTTGGCGGGATCCTTGGCGCTCGACCCGTAGACGACCGACGACGACCGCAACACCACACTGCGCACCGAGGGCGCTTTCTGGCACACCGCGAACAGCTGCATCGCGCCGAGAACATTCATGTCCTTCATTGCGGCGCGCGCGCCGGATTTCGGCGCCTTGGTGACCGCCGACGCGTGCACGACGGTATCGACGTTCATGTTTCTGATGACCTTGCCGATCAGCGGGTTCCTGATGTCGGCGAGGACGAATTCGGCGCGTCCCATGCGGCGGTGCATGTCTTTGGTGGGCGACTGGTTGTCGACGGCGATGACGCGTTCGATGTCGGGGTTCTGCGCCAGTCTCGTGACGAGGTAGCCGCCGAGGAACCGGCTCGCGCCCGTCACCAATACGACACTCGGCGGTTCGGCCTGTCGGCCACGTGAAGTCACAGCACCCCCTGCTTTGCAGAACATCTCCGTCGTCGGCCCCACCTCGGCCACGAGGACGGTATGCGGTCCAACAATACGGTGACATCGGCGACACCGCATGACACCTGGGTAACCGTCGAGTTGCTAGTGCAGATACGGCGAATGCCCGCCACCATGAGTGACGGGCATTCGCTCGGCAGTACTGCTACCGGCAGTGACTCACTTACCGTGACCGGCAGTGGCCTACTTGCCGAGTTTCCTACGCTGCACGCGAGTGCGGCGGAGCAGCTTGCGGTGCTTCTTCTTCGACATGCGCTTGCGGCGCTTCTTGATCACAGACCCCATGTGGGCATCCCTCGCGTTCTTATAGCGTTCCTGCGCACGCCGGTGACGTACGCCTTCTTCTGTCGGACGCTGGGCCTCGTGGTGACGAGGTCAGTGCCTCACGACACCGGCTGACCGGTACGACGAATTGCAATCGTACCGGTGCAGGAACGACCGGATGAAATCGAGGTCCGCTCCGTGCTTCCACAGCCTTCCGAGCCGGCTTATCCGACGTCGAAATATGATGTCTCGAGATAGTCGTGAACTGCCTTTGCGTGCACGCGGAACGAACGTCCGACGCGCACAGCGGGCAGTTCACCGCTGTGTACGAGCCTGTACACGGTCATCTTCGACACCCTCATCAACGACGCCACTTCGGCGACCGTCAGGAATTGGGTACCTGCGAGGACCGACTGTCCGTCTTGGGGTTGACCCTTCGACGGTGTATTTCCTGAAACCATTACACACCTCCGGCACGTCCGCGCCGCCGGCTTCCCCTCCGGCGGAACAGACACGCACGTGCTCATTCGAGCTTAGCGTGACGAATGGTTCCTGTGCGACGATGACGGTCACCAATTTCACTTCTGCCACACAACTGCGGCGTGTCGCGGGGCGCAACGCCGGTTGTTCGACTATTCGGAACGGGCGCCGAGCTGCACCGATCGCTGCCGTGCAGCCTCGAGAGCGTCGTAGAACGCAGTCCGCACCCCACCCCGCTCGAGTTCCTTGATCGCGGCGGCCGTCGTGCCCCCGGGCGACGTCACGGCCGCACGCAGATCCGCAGCGTTCTCCCCGGACTGCGCGAGCATCGCCGCCGACCCGGTCATGGTCTGCACCACGAGGTCCGTCGCGACGGTGCGGCCCAGCCCGAGCGCGACACCGGCGTCGATCATCGCCTCGGCGACGAGGAAGAAGTATGCGGGTCCGGAACCCGAGACCGCGGTGACCGCATCCATCTGCGATTCGGATACCACAGAGACGGCTCCCACCGACCCCAGCATCTCGCGCACGATGTCGAGGTGCTCGCCCTTCGCGTGACGCCCTGCGGCAAGCACGCTCGCGCCCTGCCCGACGAGCATCGGGGTGTTGGGCATCACTCGGACGACGGGAGACCCCGCGGGGAGCTTGTTCTCGTAGTGCGCGGTCGCGATGCCCGCGACAAGCGAGACGACGATCTGCTCCGAATCACTGTCGAGGTCGGCCGAGGCCACGTCCGCGATCACGGCATCGACATCACCCGGCTTGACCGCGACGACGATGACGTCGGCGCCCTCGGCGGCATCGGCAGTACTGTCGGTGACACGAATCGCATACGCACGAGCCAGTTCGTCTGCTCGCTCGGGCAGCTTCTCGGCCACCACGAGGTCCTTGGTGGCGTAGCTGTTCTGCAACAGCCCCGAGATCAGTGCCTCACCGATTCTGCCGCCACCGATCACCGCAATTCTCGTCATGGATGACAGCGTGCCACGGGCCACCTGTGTGGCACGCATCGCAGTCCCGTAGTCGATCTTCGGTCGGCCGACCGGCCCGTCAGCGTCGGCCGACCCACTCGTCAGCGCGGAATCATCGCGAGCTGGCGGGACTGCACCACGACCGCGCCCGTCGAATCGACCACCGTGTGATCCGACTCGAACCACGTCTGCCCGAGCACGATGCTCTCGTTCGTCAAGCGCAGCCAGCCCGGCGCAGGAAGCGCGCGCAGGTACGCCGTCAGCTGCACGGTGGGGGCCCACCCGAACATGCCGCGGTTCATCGTCACGGGCGCCGAGATGTCGCCCGCCATGAGGGCGAACAGTGCCACCGTGTCGAGGTGCGCCTCGTCGGCGGGACGGAGCTTGGTCCACATCGCGATGCGCGGATCGCTCTGGTCGCCGCGCAGGAACCCTGCGGTCGACACGTCGACGCGCATGTCGACGGAACCGCACAGGTTCACGATCTGCCCCATCGGGTGAGCAGGGGTGATCACCACCGCATCTTCGGTCGGCAGCGCGGGTAACACGGTTGCCGGATGCGGCACGGTGTACCGCGGCTCGCCGATGTCGGGAACACCCAACGTGACGTTCGCGCGCACCGCGATCCGGCCGCCCTGCCCGAGTTCGGTCTCCACCACGGAGACCTGCTTCCCCAGCTTGCGGACCACGGTGGTGATCTCGACGTCGCCGGGGTCGGGTGCGGACATGAAGGACGCGCTCACCGCGAGGGGCTGTGCCGCCGGGTCGGCTCCGGCCTCGATTCCGGCGCGGCGGGCCGCGGCGGCGCTCACCGCGAGCATGCATCCACCGTGAACCTTGGGTCCGATGGTCCAGGTGGGCGCGATGTGTGCCGACCACGCGCCCTCGCCGGTGGCCGTGAGTGCGGTCAGATCACGGAAAGGATGGTCGGTGGTCACTGTGTCTCCTGCGGGTGTCGATCGGGCTGGGTGCAGCCGGAACTGCCTGGGTCGGCTGCTGTAGAGAAGGTCCGGGCGGCGCGATGTTGGTGAGCGAGGCGACGCATCGCCGCGAGCACCGGTTCGTACAGCGCTGTGCCGAGGACGGCGGCTTCGACGGTCTCCTGACGGGAGGTCGTCGGAAGGAGATCCACGTCGAGGTCCGCGATCCCGCGGATGTGCTCGCCGTAGACGTCGATGCGTCGATCGGACATGGTCAGGCCGGCCGAGTCGAGCGCCGAGAGCGCGCGTTCGAGTTGGGCGACGGCAGTGAATCTCGGGTCGTACAACTGCCCGAGTCGCTCGAGCAGTGCGCGCGTGCGCGGGTACTCGGCGTCTGCCGAGTCGTCGGCCCCGGAAAGGCTGCCCGGGTACGGCGGGAGCGCCATGACCGCCTTGCCGAGGGCGACGAACAGATCCTCGCCCGGATCTTCGACGAGCGCGACGACCACCTTGATCTTGTCGAGCGGAAGCCCCTGACCTACGAGCGCACGGACCAGACCGAGTCGTCGTACGTGTGTGTCGTCGTATTGCGCCTGCGTCGCGCTCGTTGCGCGACCGGGCATCAGAAGTTCTTCGCGCAGGTAGTACTTCACGGTGGCCAGCGGCACGCCGGTGCGCGCCGCCAATTCCGAGATCCGCATGATCGCCTCCGATTCCTCTTGACATCGGATACTACAGCTATCCAGTATTGGATATTCCAACTATCCAATCTAGGGACAGAGGCACTCCATGCATTCCTTGCTCGTCATCGTTCTCGGAGCGACCCTGCTGACCGTTGCAGGTATCGCATTCGGGGGAACTTTCCTGCTCCGCATCGCAAACGGCGGCGTAGCCACCAACGACCTGCAGAAGTCCTTCTTCCGGGCCGGACATGCCCACGCCGGAGTCCTCGTCACGCTCGGGATTCTCGTGGCCGTCGCCACCCACGTCACCGGCGCATCACCGGGATGGTCGGCCACCGGCTCCATCGCCGTGCTGGCCTCCGCAATCCTCGTCCCGGCCGGGTTCTTCCTCTCGGTACTGGGCGCGAATCCCACACGGCCGGGCCGGATGATGTACTCGGTGTGGCTCGGCGCCGCATCACTGACCGCCGGCGTCGTGATCTCAGGTGTCGCGGTCCTCGCTGCCGGCATCAGCGCCATCTGATCCAGGCGCATCGACTGCAGGCGTCTCAGCGCCGGGAATCCGGGCAACTTCCGCTGCGCGCGGGTGCGCGGGACGCGTGGTGATCGCGCTCTGCGCCGGACGATCGAGATGCTTTCGGGCGAACGAAAGCGCCCGGCCGAGCATCACCGACCGCTCGGCCCGGGTACGCGCGCTCTGCGTACTCACTTCGAGCACCACCTGGCCGGAGAAATCACTGTCGGCGAGTTGCCGGCACACCTCGGCGCACGGCTGGTCACCTGCACCCGGGATCATGTGTTCGTCCACCGACGACCCTCGACCGTCCGCGAGATGCAGATGGTTGAGACCCTCCCCCATCCGTGCGGCGAGCGCGAGTGCATCCATTCCGGCGGTGGCGGTGTGCGACAGGTCCAGCGTGTAGTGATCGAATCCGGTGTCGGTGGGATCGAGCGACGGACTGTACGCCGACACTGCGGGACCGGGGCCCCCTCGACGACGCAGACGGTTCGCGCCGCGGCCGCGGAACAGCACGTCCGCACGCATCGGATACATGTTCTCGACCGACACCGACACGTGGCTGCCCTGCTCGAGAGTCTTCACCTGATCGACGAAGCCCTCGGCGTATCGGCGTTGCCAGCGGAACGGCGGGTGCACGACCACCGTCGACGCACCGAAGATCTCGGCTGCCTCGACCGACCGTCGGAGCTTCACCGTGGGATCGGCGCCCCAGACGCGCTGAGAGATGAGCAGACACGGCACGTGTACCGCGAGCACAGGAACCCCGTACTTGCGCACGAGCCGCTGTACCGCCCCGGGGTCCTGGCTCACCGGGTCGCCCCACACCATGAGTTCGACCCCGTCGTAGTCGAGGTCTGCGGCGAACCTGAAGGCCGCCTCGGTGTTCTCCGGGTACACCGAGGCCGTCGACAGCCCCACCGGAATGCGCCGCGCCGTCACCATGAACGCGGCCTCATCTGTTGGGTAGTAGGAACAGCAGCGGACCGAATGCCACGAACGCACCCACCCCGACTGCGATGAGCTGGCTGGTGATGTCGTCGGTGCGGCGCAGGACCCGCACCAGAGCCACGAGGCCGACGATCACCAACAATGCAAGACCGAACGCCACCCAGGGCATCATGTCCCACAGCTTCTCGAAGCCCTTGAACAACAACCCGCCGACGACGATCGCGGCGATGCTCTCGCCGATGAGCAGAGCCCACTGTTTGACGCCGCCCTCGGACTTGCCGACGCCGTCGTCCGCGGTGGCGCCGGGCTTGCTCCTGCCGGGCTTGCTCTTCGCCGAGGATGCACGCGATGACTCGGGATCATCCTTCGACGCGGCCTTACCTCTCGAGGTGGTTTTACCACTCGACGCGGCCTTGCTCTTCGAGGTGGCCTTGCTCTTCGACGATGTCTTGCCCGTCGACGATGTCTTGCCCGTCGCGTTACCGCCGTCATCGCCCTTCGCCACACCGATGGTGTCGGTGTCGTCGCCATCGTCGTCGGCGCCGGTTCCCTGAAGGTCACTTGCGGGGCCCGAGAGCAACCGTGGCTCCGGAGCGCCGGAGGCCCGCGGCGGCGGTGACGGTGACGGTGACGGTGACGGTGACGCAGTCACCGGCACCCCTACGGTGTCCAGGTGTGCGCGCGCGCGACGCGGCAGAGCCTCCGGACGGATGATCTCGGTAGGCGACTCGACCTTGGCGCCGTCCGAGATCGTGGTGGGATGGTCCTCCACCGGAGCTTTACCGAATGCAGCCTTGCCGATGGCCGATTTTCCGCCGGCGGGCTTTCGCACCGCGGGGGTCACCGTCGTCGCGTCGACGACGGCCGCTCGCGGAGTGATCGTGGTCAGTTCGTCGGCAGACGGTGGCGCAGTTCTCGACGGTGCTGCAGTCCTCGACGGTGATGCAGGGGTCGACAGCGTCGGCCTGGCGACCTTCGGGGTCTCCGGCACGACCGGTTCGACCCGGGGGGTCTCGGGAACAGCAGGCTCCACCTTCGGCGTCTTCGGTGTGGCCACCGCGGGCACCTGCGGACTGCCGCCCTCGCCGGCCCCCGACTCCACGGCAGGCTCAGGGTCTGCAGGCACACGGGTGATCGGAATCTCGCCGGTCAATTCGGCCACGGAGATGCCGCCGGCAGTGCCGCGACGACGGCGGCCACCGCCGCTGCTGCGCGACCCAACCTTCTTGCCGTTCCGCGCGAGCAGTTCTGCTACCGAAATCTGTCCGGTATCCGTGCTCTTACTGTCGGTCACTTGGATGCCACCACCAATTCCCCGCCCATCTCAGTGTCGAGCTTCCGAAGAATCAAACCCTCACGCAGCGCCCATGGACAGATCTCCAGGGTCTCCACCCCGAGCGCCCGCATGCTCGCTTCGGCCACCAATGCGCCCGCGACGAGCTGCTGAGACCGGTCCGAACTCACGCCCTCGAGCTCCGCACGGTCCGATGTCGTCATCCGCGAGATGAACGCGATCAGCTGTCGTAGGCCGCTCGCGGTCAAGGTGCGTCGTACACGGATTCCCGCGGACGACGGTGCTGCACCTGTCAATCGTGCCAGTGTGCGGAAAGTCTTGGAAGTAGCGACGGACAGATCCGGATCTCCGGCGCGACGCAGATGCTTCGTCGGCTCCACCAGTTCGGCATCGAGCCAGTCGCGCAACGCCGAGATGCGACGCTTGCCGGGCGGGTCCTCCCGGAACCAGTCGCGGGTCAGGCGACCTGCACCGAGCTGCAGCGAATACGCCACATCGGGGTCTTCATCGCCGCCGAAGGTCAGTTCGAGCGAGCCGCCACCGATGTCGACATTGAGGATGCGGCCTGCGCTCCACCCGTACCAGCGGCGCACCGCCAGGAAGGTCAGGCGCGCTTCGTCGACACCCGACAGAACATCGAGGTTCACGCGGGCTTCGTTCCTGACCCTGGCGAGCACCGCCTCCGAGTTCCCTGCGTCGCGGACCGCCGAGGTTGCGAAAGCCATGAGCTCACCGCACCCGGAGGTCGAGGCGATGGCGGCGAACTCCCCTGCTGTCTCCACGAGTCGATCGGCACCGGCCACCGTGAGGTTGCCGTCGTCGTCGATGTTCTCGGACAACCGCAACGTTGCCTTGGTCGAGCTCATGGGTGTGGGGTGACCGCCACGATGGGCGTCCACCACCAGCAGATGAACTGTGTTGCTTCCGACGTCGAGTACCCCTAGGCGCACATGGATACGGTACTGGGTCTACCGTCGAGGACTGTGACAGCAGGTATGTCCGGCGCTCAGCCCAAGATCGTTCCGGCCCCAGAAGTTCCTCTCGACTTTCCACGCGAGTGGGTCGAGTTCACCGACCCCGACAACAACGAACACATCATCGCCGCCGACATGACTTGGCTGCTCTCCCGGTGGACTTGCGTGTTCGGGACACCCGCGTGCCAAGGCATCATCGCCGAGCGACCCGACGACGGATGCTGCTCGCACGGTGCCTTCCTGACCGACAGCGACGACCGGAAGAAGCTGGCCGGTGCAGTGAAGCAT
Organism: Rhodococcus sp. NPDC060086; assembly: GCF_042730275.1. Classification (NCBI taxonomy): domain Bacteria; kingdom Bacillati; phylum Actinomycetota; class Actinomycetes; order Mycobacteriales; family Nocardiaceae; genus Rhodococcus; species Rhodococcus sp. NPDC060086. Next base: position 2,679 of record NZ_JBHWWZ010000012.1, on the reverse strand, counting down.
CTCACTTCCGACGACTGGCAATTCATGGAGAAGGGGCTCGGCAAGAAGGGGTTCCTCGAGGAGGACGAACTCGAGGACGAGCCCGCACTGCGCACCCGCCGATACAAGGGTGCATGCATCTTCCTGAACCGTCCCGGCTTCGAGGGCGGCGTGGGGTGCGCACTGCACAAGATGGCGTTGCGTCGCGGTATCGAGCCGCTCGAGATGAAGCCGGACGTGTGCTGGCAGCTCCCGATCCGCCGTACCCAGGATTGGGTGGAACGACCGGACGGCACCGAGATCCTGCGCACCACGGTCACCGAGTACGACCGGCGTGGCTGGGGTGAAGGCGGTCACGACCTCGACTGGTACTGCTCCGGCTCCCCCGATGCGCATGTCGGCGCGAAGCCGGTGTGGCAGTCGTACGCGCCAGAACTCCGTGAGCTCCTCGGGACACCCGCATACGACGAACTCGCTCGCCTGTGCAGGCGTCGCGAGGGGCTGGGATTGATCGCCATCCATCCCGCGACCACAGCGGCCGAGCACCACCACTGACCGTGCGTGGTTTCGGTAGCGTGCGCTACCGGAACCACGCACCGGGCGTCGACCCTCCGGCTTGTCTCAGCCCTCCGGCTTGTCTCAGCCCTCCAGCTTGTATCCCAGGCCCCGCACCGTCACCAGGTGCTGCGGCTTCGCCGGATCTGCCTCGATCTTCGACCTCAGCCGCTTGACGTGGACGTCGAGCGTCTTCGTGTCGCCCACATAGTCGGCGCCCCACACTCGATCGATGAGCTGCCCTCGGGTCAGCACACGGCCCGAGTTGCGCAGCAGGTACTCGAGCAGATCGAACTCCTTGAGCGGTAGTGCGACGTCCTCGCCGTCGACCTGCACGACGTGCCGGTCGACGTCCATGCGCACCGGACCGGCTGCGAGGACGGCGTCGTCCTGACCGATCTCGACGTCCGGGTCGGCGCCGCGCCGCAGGACCGCGCGGATCCGGGCGATGAGTTCTCGCGCCGAGTACGGTTTGGTGACGTAGTCGTCGGCGCCGAGTTCGAGTCCCACGACCTTGTCGATCTCGCTGTCGCGGGCGGTCACCATGATGACCGGCACCCCCGAACGGCTGCGCAGCTGTTTGCACACGTCGGTGCCACTCATTCCCGGCAGCATCAGGTCGAGGAGGACGATGTCCGCCCCGCCCCGGTCGAACTCTGCCAACGCTGTGGGCCCGTCGCCCGCGATGGTGGTCTCGAATCCCTCCTTGCGTAGCAGGAATGCGAGCGGATCCGCCAGCGACTCCTCGTCCTCCACGATCAGCACACGCGTCACCGTTGCGTCCTCCGTTGCTTTCTGGATCGAATTCCACCCGAGTGCGGGTGCGGTTCCGGTCGGACTCATTGTCCGACCGCAGTATCGTGCCGCGATGCGGCGGGCTCATCGTCGCCCTTCTCGAAATGAGCCGGGATGAGCAGGGTGAACGTCGAGCCGGTTCCCGGCTTGCTCCACAGCACGATGTCGCCGTAGTGGTTGGCGGCGACGTGCTTGACGATCGCCAGACCCAGACCGGTGCCTCCCGTTGCCCGCGACCGGGCCTTGTCGACGCGGAAGAAACGTTCGAACACACGCTCCTGGTCCTGTCGCTCGATCCCGATTCCCCGATCGGTGACCGCGACCGCGACACACCCGTCACGAAGCGATCTGCTCACCGTCACCGGGCTGCCCGGCGGGGAGTAGGCGATCGCATTCTCGATGAGGTTGGTCAGCGCGGTGACCAGCAGGAGGTGATCCCCGAGCATCTGGTATCCGGTCGCGCGATCGGTGTTGATCTCGATGTTCGCGTTCTCGGCGGTGAGCCGAGTGCGGTCGAGAGCATCCTCGATCACCGTGTCGACGTCGACTTCCTCGAGATCCGGAAGCTTCTCCGCACCCTGGAGCCGCGACAAGGCGATCAACTCGGTGACCATGTTGCCGAGCCGCGTTGCTTCGCTCTGGACCCGTTGCCCGAAGTGCCGCACACTCTCGGGATCGTCGATGGATTCGAGCAGGGCCTCCGCGAGCAACGCCATCGCCCCGACCGGTGTCTTGAGTTCGTGGCTGACGTTGGCGACGAAGTCGCGGCGGGTGGCTTCCATCCGCACCTGCTCGGAGTCGTCGAAGGCGTAGAGCACCACGAACCGTGGGTCGTCGTCGAGCAGCTTCTTGGCGACGCAGCGCACCGCGACACGGTCGCGGCCGTGCGGGTTCTTCCGGCTCAGGTCGAGTTCGACGGTGTCCCCGTCCTCGAGCACCCGGCCTGCGGCGATCCATGCGCGGTCGTCGAGAAGTCTGCGGCTGACGAGGCCCAGCTCCTCGGCGCGCGGGTTGAAGAGGATGACGTCGTGGAACTTGTCGACGACGGCGATGCCGGTGGACGAGCCGTACACGACACGGTCCAGCACGGTGGCCATCGTGAGTTCGTCGTCGTCATGACGGTCCCGACGACGACGCGACCACAGCAGTGAGGCGGCGAGCAGTGCGCCCAGGATTGCGGCGACCACGGCCACCAGGACGACCTGCAGAACATTCACAATTCGAATCGTAATGACACCTGACCGTGCAGCAACAGCGGGTCGTCAACGCTCTCTGCACGTCACGGGCTATTTTTCAGGGGTTGGCCCGGTGTTCACCTGGAATTTGCCGGACCCCGCGCGACGATATGTC
>NZ_JBHWWZ010000011.1:0-110568 GCF_042730275.1 Rhodococcus sp. NPDC060086 | reverse complement strand
CCGTCTCGAGCTCCACCAGTTCCTCACGCGACAGGAAGGTGAACCACCGCAGGTACGTCATGACGTCGGCGTCTGCTGCGTTGACGAAGTACTGGTACCACGCGTAGGGACTCGTCATCTCCGGATCCAGCCACAGGCTTCCACCGCCGGTGGACTTCCCGAACTTCTTGCCGTCCGACGAGGTCACCAGGGGGACGGTCAGGGCATGAACCGAGGCGCCATCGGTGCGCCGGTTCAGTTCGACGCCGGCAATGATGTTGCCCCACTGATCGGAGCCACCGACCTGGAGCGCGCAGCCGTACTTGCGACGGAGTTCCACGTAGTCGTTGGCCTGCAGCAGCATGTAGCTGAACTCGGTGTACGAGATACCGTCGCCTTCGAGGCGACGCTTGACGGTGTCACGCGCAAGCATGACGTTGACAGAGAAGTGCTTACCGATGTCGCGTAGGAAGTCGACCACGCTGAGCCGGCCGGTCCACTCGAGGTTGTTCACCACCACAGCGCCGGTGTCCGGGTCTCCGAAGTCCACGAATCGTTCGAGCTGCCCGCGGATGCGATCCGACCAGTCGGCAACGGTGTCTGCGGACTGCATGGTCCGCTCCCCCACGTCGCGCGGATCGCCGATCATGCCGGTTGCACCGCCGGCGAGCACGATCGGCCGATGGCCTGCGCGCTGGAAACGCTTGAGTGCGAGCAGCGGTACGAGGTGACCGGCGTGCAGGCTCGGTCCGGTGGGATCGAATCCGGCATAGAGCGTGATCGGACCCGCATCGAGGTCCCGTCGAAGTGCGTCGAGATCGGTCGATTGGGCAATGAGCCCGCGCCAGGTCAGTTCGTCCAGAATTTGCTCAGTCACACTTCGATCATCCCATTACCGTTCAGGGCATCGGAGCGCGTGGGCTTCTTCGATATGCGGAGACACCGATTCCACCGGGGATCCACAACCGCCACGGCCGGTCGGCCGCGACACTGATCCCCACTCTCGGACCGGCCTCCACCTGTGTTTTCGTGTCGGCGAGCGTGACCGATACCCGCGCATCCGAAGCGAAGACGTCGAGACCGTTGTCGTCGAGGGTCAAACCGAGGGCTTGCGCGAAGTTTCCGGGGCCGCGTGCGAGATTCTCCAAGGGGGTGTGCGGTGTCCGCCGCGTGCGTACCCCGTTTTCACCCGTGATCACTTCGGCACCGCGTAGCAACACGGCGGCGGCCGTTCCGTCGGGGCCGACCGAGATGTTCGCGCAGTGGTGAATCCCGTAGCTGCGATAGACGTACAGGTGACCGGCCGGTCCGAACATGACACGGTTGCGGCCCGTCGGTCCTCGGTAGGAATGCGCCGCAGGGTCCGGCCAGGGACCACCTTCGGGACCGCCGTACGCCTCGACCTCGGTGACGCGCAGAGTCACGTCACCGACTCGGATGTGAGCCGCCAGCAGTGCGCGCGCTGCAGAAACCGGATCGAGTGCCGACAGGCGGTCCGAGGTCAGTCCGCGACCCACCCGGCGACACCACGTGCGACGAAATCCTGGTGCTCGGCGTCCGCGACATCACGCGCGTCGTCGACGAGCAGAACCGGGATCCCGTTCTCCAGGGGATACGCACGTCGGAGTCTCGGGTTGTAGAGCACTGTGTCGTCGACGAGTAGAAGTGGTCCCTTGTCCTGCGGACAGGCCAGGATGCTCAACAGTGTGGGATCGACGGCCACGGATGTCCTCTCGACGAGCTGATTGTGAACGCGCTCAGGTTACCGCGCGACCGGGCCTGGCCGATTTGTGCCCGAGGACCACTTCGTCGCTACCGCCTTGGTGAACCGGCGGTAGGTGCCCGTCGTCGGGTCTGCGTACCAGGACCGGACGCTGGGCGTCGGCAATCCTCGCGCACGCAGGACATCGGTGATCGGGCGGTACGACGGTCCGAGTGGTATCTCGGCGACCACGTGAACCACATCCGGACGCTCGCCGACCGGCAGAGCGTCGAGTGCCACGGTGATCTCGGAGGCGGTCGGCGCCCGATTCTCACGGAGGGTGATCGCCGCCACCGCGATGTCCTGATGGCGGACGGTGACGCCGTACGACACGGCAAGGTCGACGCGCGGAAGACTGCCGAGGACGTCGACGACCGGTTGCGCATAGACGGGACCGTGCGGGGTCACGATGACCGAGCGCTTGTTGTCGAGGAGCCAGAAGTCCCCGTCGGCATCGCGGCGGAACAGATTCTCGGTGGGCACCCAGGTGTCACGGGGTTCGAAGACGCCGCGCATCACTTCGGGGAAGCCCTCCGCCGAGTGACTCCGTCGACCGAGCAGCAGCCCGACTTCGTCGGGATCGCATTCACGCACGAATCCGCGGTCGTCTTCGGCGAGTCGTCCGGATACCGGTTCGTAGGCAGCGAGGCGGACTTCGGCGCTGCCAGGCAACGGTCGCCCCTTCGAGCCGATCTTGGCTCCGGACACGTTCGCCAGCACGATATCGCCCTCGGTCGAGGCGTAGAACTCGAGAATACGGGCCGGTGCGAATCGCTCCATCGTGCGCCGCCACAGACCGGGCGTCATACCGGATCCGAGAAACAGTCGGATGGGATGGATGTCGTCGGAGTGCCAGGACGAGTTGTCGAGAACGGTATGCAGCATCGACCAGGTGTAGGTCACCACCGTCACCCCGTATCGGTGGATCTCCTCGCGGAACCGTGCCGGGTCCAATTCGCGCGACAGCGCGATCCGCGCGCCACCCGCAAGCGCTCCCCCGAGCCCCACCAGGAGCCCCGACGAATGATGCAGAGGTGCAAGACAATACATGGTGTCGCCACGATCGAGTGATGCTGCGGTCGCGGTGCCGAACGCCGACAGCGCCCACCTGTGATTCGTGATCCGCTTCATCTCGAGCGTGTCGCCGCTACCTGTGAACAGCACGAAAGCCAGTTCGCGGGCGAGCCCGGGATTCGGGACATACCAGCCCGGCAACTCTACGGTCGACACGTCGAGACGTTCGAGGTCGACGACCTCGGCGCCCGGTGGAACATCCAGGTCGCGGAGATTGCCGCCGCCGAGGACCAGCACGTGAAGACCGGTCGCGGCGGCGCGGTCGAGGTGCTCCGGGTCGGTGATGATCGTCTCGACGGCACCGAGCCTGATCGCCTCGGCGAGGTCGGGCCCCTCGGACAGCATCACCGATACGCCCCCGAGCCGAGACACCGCTGCAACGGCCGCCATCGCGCTGGGCCGGGTACCCATCAGTACGCCGACGTGTGTGGCCGGACGGATCCCGCAACTGACGAGGCCGAGGACGACGGTGTCGATTCGGGCGTTGACGACCTCGAACGTGTACACCCGGTCGTCGTAGATGAAGCACTCGCGCTGCGCCGCCTTGTTGCCCTGTTCGGCGAGCAAGGCCCCGACGGAGATACGAGTGTGGGATTGAAGTTGGTCCAATCGAACGAGCCGAGGCAGAGCACGCACCGCCTCGCTCGACAGTTCGCGGGCACCCCGCACTGCGCCGACGGCGATGTCGGCAACCCCTGCAACGAATTCGGTACCGACCTCGGCGATCGTCGTGGCGGTGTGGGTGATGCGGTTGCCGAACGTCACACCGGTCTCGTCTTCACCGTGCGGATCCGGCGCTTGCATCGGGACCACACCGACCGGCCGGTCACCGTGCCCGTCACGCCACTGCACCCATTCACTTACGGCAGGCCATGTCTGTTGTGCTGCAACGGATCCCACGACCAGGCCGAAATGGCCCGCACGCAGCGAATACTCGTATACCTCGGCACGCGGTGCAGCCTTGCGGATACCGCGGACCGCAAGTGGCTGGCCGATATCGTCGACCTCGCCGACGAACGCGAGGATCGGACAGGTGATCTCCGCGAGACTCACAGCGCGGTCGTTGATCACGAAGCCGCCGCTCATCATCCGGTTGTGCGCGATGAACTGGCGTAGCAGTTCGGCGACCGCGGGCCCCGACCACGCGACCCAGCCTTCGGTATCGAGAAACCTGCGCTGCGGCTCGCGTGGCAGCAGCGCTTCTCGATCGTGCAACTGCAGAAGGAAGTCGATGCGTGATCGCACGGTCTTGACGGGATCGAGGAATTGGAAACCGGCGCGCGCCATCCAACTCGAGATCGCGAGCCGGTTGAACACGTGGTCGGCCAGGAAGTCCGCTGATCTGACCGCGAGCGCATCAGGGATACCGAACGGAAGTGCTGCCAGGGTGTCGACGGGGCTGCCGTATGTCACGAGGCTCGCGATGTGGCGGCTCCGCCGATATGCGGCCACCTGATAGCAGAACATTCCGCCCTGCGAGTACCCCGACAGGTGGATGTCGCGGCCCGTGTACTCGTGGACCCGATCGATGATCTCGTCGAGGGCCACGATGTGATCGGTGAGCGTGCGCCCCCATCCGCCCTCCTCCTTGTCCGGAGACCCGAAATCGACGACCCACGGGTCGAGCCCCGACGAATGCAGCAACCCGACAGCTCCTGTGTCGGGGGTGACGTCGTACACGTCGGCCGACATCATCATCGGTGGCACCAACACGATCGGAATTCCCGAGGTGGCAGTGTCGGATTCAGGGAAGTACCGACGTAACCGGTACATGGGTGTGCGCACGACGACCTGGAACGGGGACGGCGCCGCCCCCGATTCCAGACCGCCGAATCGTGCAACCTCGAGACCGTTCTGCGCCGTGGCGATGATGCGCCGTAGGGACCCGATCACCGCGTCACCACTCAGTTCCACGTACCGCCCCCTCCACCTGGCGTCCGGCACCCCGGTTGACGGCTCTCAGCCTGCCACACCACCGGCACCTGCCGGTGCCGCGTTGTGCAGAGTGTCTTTCAACAGCGGAGGCGTGTCCGAGCTCTGGTCGATCAGGCGCGCACCCACGAACGCAGGCCCTGTGCCTCTGCGCGCACCCCGTCGAGCTGCTCGGCGACACGAACACCGGCCGTACCGCCGCGCGCGTTGCGGGACGCGACCGATCCTGCGACCGTGAGTACCTCACGAACCTGGGGGGTGAGTGCGGGATCGACCGCGGCGAGCTCGTCGTCGGTCAGCTCGGCGAGCCCGACACCGCGCCCTTCTGCGACACGCACGCATGCCCCGGCCGCTTCGTGCGCGACGCGGAACGGCACGCCCTGACGGACCATCCACTCGGCGATGTCGGTCGCGAGAGTGAATCCGGCCGGTGCGAGTTCCGCCATCCGGTCGGTGTGGAACGTCAGCGTCGCGATGAGCCCGGTGATCGCGGGCAGCAACAGCTCGAGCTGTGCAACCGAATCGAAGACCGGTTCCTTGTCTTCCTGGAGATCCCGGTTGTATGCGAGCGGCTGCGCCTTGAGCGTGGCCAGCAGCCCGGTGAGGTTGCCGATCAGACGCCCGGCCTTGCCGCGGGTCAGTTCCGAGACGTCGGGGTTCTTCTTCTGCGGCATGATCGACGATCCGGTGGACCACGCATCGGCGAGTGTGACGTAACCGAATTCGGGCGTGCTCCAGAGGATCACCTCCTCCGCCATCCGCGACAGATCCACCCCGATCTGCGCCAGCACGAACGCGGCCTCGGCCGCGAAGTCGCGCGAGCTGGTCGCGTCGATCGAATTGCTCGCAGCGGAGTCGAATCCGAGATCCGTCGCGATCGCGTCCGGGTCGAGTCCGAGGGACGAACCTGCAAGCGCACCCGACCCGTACGGCGACACGGCAGCACGCTTGTCGAAATCACGCAGACGATCGACATCGCGCAGCAGTGGATGCGCGTGCGCGAGCAGGTGGTGTGCGAGAAGCACGGGCTGGGCCGCCTGCAGGTGCGTCTTCCCGGGCATGATGGCGTCCGGATGCGCCGCTGCCTGACCGGCAATGGCCTCGACGACGTCGAGCACCCCGTCACCGATGCGCCGGGCAGCGTCGCGAAGCCACATGCGAAACAACGTGGCAACCTGGTCGTTGCGCGACCGACCCGCACGCAACCGTCCACCGACCTCGGGACCGACCCGCTCGATGAGCCCTCGTTCGAGCGCACCGTGGACGTCCTCGTCGGATTCAGCGGGGGTGAACGCCCCGGATGTGACATCCGTGGCGAGCCGTTCGAGACCGTCGAGCATCGTCGCGAGATCGGCCTCGGTGAGCAACCCCGCCCGGTGCAGGATCTTCGCGTGGGCTTGCGACGCGCGCACGTCGTACGGGGCGAGCACCCAGTCGAAATGCGTGGACTTGCTCAGAGCCGCCATGGCGGCGGCCGGTCCCGATTCGAACCGGCCGCCCCACAGGGCACCTTCGTTGGTGCCGTGAGCCTGAGTCATTGTTACAGGCCCAGATCGCGCTTGGCGGCGACCTTCGAGGACAGGCCGTGGATCTGCACGAAGCCCTTGGCGTTCGACTGGTCGAAGCTGTCGCCCTCGTCGTAGGTGGCGAGATTGAAGTCGTACAGCGACTCGGGGCTGCGACGTCCGTTGACCGAGATGTGGCCGCCGTGCAAGACCATGCGGATATCGCCGGTGACACGCTCCTGGGTCTTCTCGATGAATGCGTCGAGCGCGTACTTGAGCGGGGAGAACCACAGGCCGTCGTAGACCAGCTCGCTCCAGCGCTCTTCGACGCGACGCTTGTAGCGTCCGAGCTCCCGTTCGAGGGTGACGTGCTCGAGTTCCTGGTGGGCGGTGATCAATGCGATCGCACCGGGAGCTTCGTAGATCTCGCGGCTCTTGATGCCGACGAGACGGTCCTCGACCATGTCGAGGCGGCCCACGCCCTGGGCGCCGGCACGCTTGTTGAGCTCCTGGATCGCTTCGAGCACGGTGACGTGCTTGCCGTCGATGGCGACGGGACGGCCGGCCTCGAAGCTGACGATGAGCTCGTCCGGGGCCTGCCAGTTGAGGGTCGGATCCTCGGTGTAGTCGTAGACGTCCTTCGTCGGAGCGTTCCACAGGTCCTCGAGGAAGCCGGTCTCGACGGCACGACCCCACACGTTCTGGTCGATGGAGAACGGCGACTTCTTGGACACGTTGATCGGCAGACCGTGCTCACCGGCGAACGCGATGGCCTTCTCGCGGGTCCAGGCGTAGTCGCGGACGGGCGCGATGACCTGGAGGTCGGGGGCGAGGGCGCCGAAGCCCACCTCGAAACGGACCTGGTCGTTGCCCTTGCCGGTGCAGCCGTGCGAGACGATGGTGCCGCCGTGCTCACGCGCAGCCTGCACGATGTGCTTGACGATCAGCGGACGGCTGATCGCGGACACCAGCGGGTAACGGTCCATGTACAGGGCATTGGCCTGCACGGTCGGCAGGCAGTACTCGGTCGCGAATTCGTCCTTGGCGTCGACGACCACGGATTCGACAGCACCGCAGTCGAGGGCGCGCTGTCGCACGACCTCCATGTCCTCGCCGCCCTGGCCGAGGTCGATGGCGACGGCGACGACCTCCTTGCCGGTCTCCCTGCCGATCCAGCTGATGGCAACGGAGGTGTCCAGCCCGCCCGAGTAGGCGAGTACGACGCGATCGGCCATGGTGATTGTGCTCCTTCTTATTTTTGACGTACGTCGATCAGTGGTAGGTCAGGCGAGTGATTCGATTTTCGCAGCCAGGTCGGCTCCCGTGTTCGGTTCCCGGGCGATCACCGCGATGGTGTCGTCACCCGCAATCGTGCCGACCACTTCCGGTAATGATGCACGATCGAGTGCACTGGCCAGATAGTGCGCTGCCCCCGGTGGAGTTCGGAGCACCGCGATGTTGCCGCTCGAGTCGGTCGAGACGAGCAGTTCGCCGAGGAGTTTCGACAGGCGGTCGGTGCCGCCGGTCACCCCGCGGACCGGGCTTCCGTCCTCCGGGACGACATACACGCCTGCTCCCCCGTCGGCCGCACGAAGCTTGACGGCTCCGAGTTCTTCGAGGTCGCGGGAGAGCGTGGCGGTCGAGACGTCGATGCCGTCGTCGGCGAGCAGAGTCGCGAGTTCGGTGTGGCTACGCACCGCGCGGGTTGCCAGCAGCGTAATGATGCGCGCCTGCCGGGCCGCCCGAGTCGGAGCGTTCACCGCAACCTCTTCTCGGCCGGGCGCGGTGCTCATCGTCAGCTCCGGCTCTGTTCGAGCAGCCACACGAGTAGTGCCTTCTGCGCGTGCAGGCGGTTCTCTGCTTCGTCCCACACGACCGCACGGGGGCCGTCGATGACCTCGGCTGTGATCTCTTTACCGCGGTACGCGGGCAGGCAATGCAGCACGATCGAGTCGGACTTCGACAGTGCGACGAGGTCGTCGTTCAGCTGGAACGGCCGGAACACTGCCTCGCGGTCGAGGCCGTCGTTCTCCTGCCCCATGGATACCCAGGTGTCGGTGACGAGGACGTCGGCGCCCTCCGCCGCGGCTCGGGGATCGCCGGTGATCGTGACGCTTCCACCGGTCTGCTCGGCGCGGGTGCGGGTGGCCTCGACTACCTGCGGATCGGGCGCGAACCCCTCCGGGGTGGCGACGGTGACGTGCATGCCCGCGGTGACGCCGCCGAGCATCAGCGAGTGCGCCATGTTGTTGGCGCCGTCCCCGAAGTACGTCATCGTCAGGCCTGCGGTGGTGCCCTTGTTCTCGCGGATGGTCTGCAGGTCGGCGAGGACCTGGCAGGGATGGAAGGTGTCGGTGAGCGCATTGACCACGGGCACGTCGGAGTGGGCCGCGAGCGTCTCGATGCGGTCCTGGCCGTACGTGCGCCAGACCACCGCCTTCGTGAAGCGAGAGAACATGCGCGCAGTGTCGTCGAGGGTTTCGCCCTTACCGATCTGGGTGGCGCCCGCATCGACGACGATCGCGTGTCCGCCGAGTTGTGCGATGCCCGCGTCGAACGAGAAGCGGGTCCGTGTGGATGTCTTGTCGAACAGGACGGCGACGCTGTACGGGCCTTCGAGAGGGCGACGCGAGAGCGGATTCTTCTTCAGCTCTGCGGCGAGCTCGAGGACTTCGTTCTGCTCCGCCGGGGTGAGGTCGTCGTCGCGGAGGAAATGCCTGACCATGGTCACCGATGTCCTTCCTGGGATGCGGTGTCGAGGATGTCCGGAAGCGCGGTGACGAAACCGTTCGCCTGCTCCTCGGTGAGGATGAGCGGCGGCGCGAGGCGGATCACGTCGGGTGCGGCTGCGTTGACCAGGAATCCTGCGTCGCGCGCGGCTGTTTCGACGGCACCGGCCTTTGTCTCGGTGAGCACGACACCGAGGAGCAGGCCCGAACCGCGCACCTGGGAGACGAGTGGGTGAGCAAGTTCCTCGATCCCGGCGGCGAGGGTCTTGCCCACCGAATCGACGTGGTCGAGCAGGTTCTGCTCGTCGATGGTGCGCAGCACGGCAAGCGCGGCCGCTGCACACACCGGGTTGCCGCCGAAAGTGGTGCCGTGTTTGCCGGGGGTGAGCAGATCGGCAGCCGGCCCGGTGGCGAGGACCGCGCCGATCGGCAGGCCGCCACCGAGTCCCTTCGCAAGGGTCATCACGTCGGGGACGATGCCTGCCGCCTGGTGCGCGAAGAAGGTGCCGGTGCGGGCGATGCCGGTCTGGACCTCGTCGAGCACGAGCAGCGCACCGTGTTCAGTGGTGAGGCGCCGCGCACCCGCGAGGTAGCCCTCGGGGGGCACGACGACGCCGGATTCACCCATGATCGGTTCGAGGAACACGGCGGCGGTGGTGTCGTCGATCGCGGCGGCGAGTGCGTCGAGATCGCCGTAGGGGACGAATTCGACGCCGGCGGGCATCGGTTCGAAGGGAGCACGCTTGTCCGGTTGGCCGGTGAGCGCGAGTGCACCCATGGTGCGGCCGTGGAAGGACTTCTCGGCGGCAATGATCTTGGGGCGGCCGGTAAGCCGCGCGATCTTGAACGCGGCCTCGTTGGCTTCGGTTCCGGAGTTGCAGAAGAATGCGCGACCGGGGTGCCCCAGATGACCGAGGAGTTGATCGGCGAGGTCGAGAACCGGCTGGGAGGCGTACAGGTTCGACACGTGCCCGAGCTGGTTGAGCTGGGCGGTGACTGCCTGGATGACGGCGGGGTGGCGGTGGCCGAGGCTGTTGACGGCGATGCCGCCGAGCATGTCGAGGTACTGCTTGCCGTCGGCGTCGGTGAGGACGGCTCCGTCACCGGCGACGAGCGCGACCTTGGGCACCCCGTAGTTGTTCATGAGTGAGCCGGCCCAGCGCTGCTGGATCTCGGACGTGCCGGTCATGCGGCGCCTTCCTGGTCGGGGGCCGGTACCACCATGGTGCCGATGCCTTCTTCGGTGAACAGCTCGAGGAGTACGGAATGTGGCCGGCGTCCGTCGATGACGTGCGCGCTGGGAACTCCGCCCTGCACGGCGCGCAGGCACGCCTCCATCTTGGGAACCATGCCGGAGTCGAGTGACGGCAGGAGCGCCTCGAGCGCGACCGTGTCGATCTGCGAGGTGAGCGAAGTGCGGTCGGGCCAGTTGGTATAGAGGCCTTCGACATCGGTGAGGACGACGAGTTTCTCCGCGCCGAGCGCCTCGGCGAGGGCTGCGGCGGCGGTGTCTGCGTTGATGTTGTGCACGACACCGTCCGAGTCGGGCGCGATCGTCGACACGACGGGGATGCGGCCGGCCGCGATGAGGTCGAGCACGGCGGCGGGGTCGACGGTGGTGACGTCGCCGACGAGTCCGATGTCGGTGTCGGTTCCTTCGACGACGACGGTGCGTCGGGTCGCGGTGAACAGTTGCGCGTCCTCACCGGAGATCCCCACGGCGTAAGGTCCGTGGCTGTTGATCAGACCGACGAGTTCGCGGCCGACCTGCCCGAACAGCACCATGCGCACGACGTCCATGACGTCGGGGGTGGTCACGCGGAAGCCGCCGCGGAACTCGCCTTCCATGCCGAGGCGCTTCAGCATCGCGTTGATCTGGGGGCCACCGCCGTGCACCACCACGGGGTGGATGCCGACGGTGCGCAGGAACGCCATGTCGGCGGCGAAGGCGGCCTTGAGGATGTCGTCGGTCATGGCGTTGCCGCCGTATTTGACGACGACGATCTTGTCGCGGAACTTCTGCAGCCACGGCAGGGCTTCTGCGAGTACGAACGCCTTCTGGTGCGAGGTCAGGCTCGCGATGAGGTCGTCGGTCATGGGGTCTCCTGTGTCGCCGGGTGGGCTGGGGTCCGCCCGGTCAGGACGAGTACGCCGAGTTCTCTTCGACGTAGGCGTGCGAGAGGTCGGTGGTACGGATGGATACTTCGGCGTCGCCGACACCGAGGTCGATGTCGAGGGCGATGTCGATGCCGGACAGATCCACCTCGCGGGCGCCAGGTGCGCCGACCCCGTCGATGCACACGGGGCTTCCGTTGAACGTCACCGAGATCTTGTCGGGATCGAGTTCGATGGGGGCGATGCCGATCGCAGCGAGGACGCGGCCCCAATTGGGGTCGGAGCCGAACAGTGCGGTCTTGACGAGGCTGTCGCGGGCGACGGTGCGGGCACCGATCAGCGCGTGGGATTCGGAGGCGGCACCACGCACCGTGACGGTGACGCGCTTGGTGACGCCCTCTGCGTCGGCCATCATCTGGTCCGCGAGGTCGTCGCACACGGCGAGGACGGCGGCGTTGAGTGCGTCCTGGGACGGGGCGACGCCGCTGGCGCCGGATGCAAGGAGCAGAACCGTGTCGTTGGTGCTGGTGGCGCCGTCGATGTCGAGTCGATCGAACGTCATGCGGGTCGCGCCGCGCAGTGCTTCGTCGAGTTGTTCGGCGGTTGCGACGGCGTCGGTGGTGACGACGCACAGCATGGTGGCGAGCGCAGGGGCGAGCATGCCGGCGCCCTTGGCCATGCCGCCGACATTCCACTTGTCGGCGTGGTGCAGTGCCGCCTGTTTGGGCACGGTGTCGGTGGTCATGATGGCGTAGGCGGCGTCGGTTCCGCCGGAGATTCCGCCGGCGAGTTCGTGCACGATCTCCTGGACGCCGGAGAGCACCTTGTCCATGGGCAACCGGTCGCCGATGAGGCCGGTCGAGCACACGGCGATCTCGCCGGCACCGGTGTCGGTGCCCCAGTTGCTCAGCGCTTCGGCGACGGCTTCGGCGGTGGCGTGGGTGTCCTGGAATCCGCCGGGACCGGTGCACGCGTTCGCGCCGCCGGAGTTGAGGACCACGGCGCGCAGGGCGTGCGAGGCCAGCACCTGCTGCGACCACAGGACGGGCGCGGCCTTGACCTTGTTGGTGGTGAACACGCCTGCGGCGGTGAGGTCGGGGCCTTCGTTGAACACGAGCGCGAGATCGGTCCTGCCGGAGGCCTTGATACCGGCGGGGATGCCGGCAGCACGGAATCCGGCTGGGCCGGTGACGCCCTGGGTGCGAATGAGCCGTCCCCCGGCGATGTCGACCGCCTCGCCGTAGACGTGGTCGGCGTGCTTGTCGGTGTTCTCGGTCACGGTGCGACTCCCACAGTGGGCAGGCCGGCCGTCTCGGGCAGACCGACGGCAAGGTTCATGGATTGCACGGCGCCGCCGGCGGTGCCCTTGGTGAGGTTGTCGATCGCTGCGATCGCGACCAGGAGTCCGGCGTCGGTGTCGACGGTGACGGAGATCTGCACCGCGTTGGATCCGACGACTGCGCCGGTGGCGGGTAGTACGCCTTCTGGAAGCAGGTGGACGAACGGTTCGTCGGCGTAGGCCTTCTCGTAGACGGCGCGCACGTCCGCAGCCGAGGCGGTGGTCGGTGCAGTGCACGTCGCGAGGATGCCGCGCGGCATCGGTGCCAGGACGGGTGTGAACGAGACGGTCACGGGTACGCCGGCGAGTGCGGACAGGTTCTGTTTGATCTCCGGGGTGTGCCGGTGTGCGCCGGCGATGCCGTATGCGCGGGCCGAGCCCATCACTTCGGAACCGAGTAGGTCGACTCGCGGGGACTTGCCCGCTCCGGAGGTGCCGGAGACCGCGACGATCTGGACCGTCGGCTCGACGATGCCTGCCGCGATGGCCGGGGCCAGCGCGAGTGTCGCGGACGTCGGGTAGCAGCCGGGCACCGCGATACGGGTGGCACCGGTGAGTTGCTCCCGCTTTCCGGCGAGTTCCGGGAGTCCGTAGGGCCACGTGCCTGCGTGGTCGGTGCCGTACCAGCGTTTCCAGTCGTCGGCGTTCTCGAGCCGGAAGTCTGCGCCGCAGTCGATCACGACGGTGGTGTCGGGGAGTTTCTCGGCGAGCGCGGCGGAGTGGCCGTGCGGCAGGCCGAGGAACACGACATCATGACCGGAGAGGGAGTCGAGGTCGGTGGGTGCGAGCACTCGCTCTGCCAGGGGGTGCAGGTGTGGATGGAACTCGCGCAGAGCGGCGCCGGCGTTGCCTCCCGCGGTGAGTGCACCGATGACGAGGGAGCCGTCCAGGTAGGCGGGGTGCGTGAGGAGCAGGCGCAGGACCTCGCCGCCCGCGTAGCCGCTGGCGCCCGCGACCGCGACCCGGAGTGGCGACTGCGGTGTCGCTGTGAATGCCGGTGAATTACCCATGCGATTGATTATGCACCGTCGTGCAAATTATTTCATCACCGGGTGCTCCCGGTATCAGGAGCTCTTCATCGACCGCCGGATCTCGTCGAGTTTGTCGACAGCAGCCTTCTTGCGATCCTCGTACTGTTCGTCGAGTGTTCTACCGGCAGCGCTCTCGTGTGCCAGTTCCTCCATACCGATCGCCACCCCTGATCGCCGCTCGATCTTGTCCCGCACCGAGTCGAAGGTAGGCACACCGCCTTCGGTGTACCCGGTGATCTCCTCGATGGTGGGTGCCCGCGTCCCGGCCGGTGTGATGTCGGGGTCAGGCGACGGCTCCGGTTCGATCGGAGGGACGTCGGGTATCGAGGGGCCGGGCGGCACGTCGGGGACCGACGGCGTATCCGGTCCGGCCGGGGTCACGTCCGGCACGGGCTCCTCGGGGTTGTCAGGATCCGGTATGCGTTCGGGGGAAGTCTCATCCGTGCTCATTGGTCCAGGTTACGTCGCACGCCGGTCTGCCGCCGCCGGTCAGTGCCTCAGTTCCGCACCCACTGCAGCGGATGCGGCGGCGACGGCCGCGTCTCGCACAGCGCTCGCGTCGTCCTCGGTCAGGGTGCGGTCGTATGCACGGAACCGCAGCGCGAACGCGAGCGACTTGCGGCCGTCGCCCACCTGGGAACCCGTGAACACATCGAACAGACGGATGTCCTCGAGCAACTCGCCGCCACCGCTGCGCAGGGCCGCTTCCACCCGTGCGGCAGGAACTTCGTCGGACACCACCACCGCGACATCCTGCAGTACCGCCGGGAATGGCGACACCACCGGTGCGGGCAACGCCTCCACGATCGGCAACGCATCGAGGTTCACCTCGAAGGCGCAGGTCCGCGCGGGCAGTCCGGCGCGTTCGAGGACAGCGGGGTGGAGCTCACCGGCATGTCCGACGACGACACCGTCGACGAGCAGCTCGGCGCAACGTCCCGGGTGCCACGGTAGGTACCGTGCCGCGCGTCGCTCGAGTTGCACACCTGCAGCTCGGGCGACGGTGTCGGCCGCGGCGAATGCGTCCGCTGCTTCGGCTGCACGACCCGTCCCCCAGGGACCGGCGGGTTCCCGCAGGCCCGACAGCACGCCGCCGATGTGCACGGGTTGCGCAGGCAGCGACCGTTCGAGCAACGCGATCTCGTCCTCGGTGGGACGTCGGTCGACAGGTAGTGCCGCGACCGCGGTGGTGTCGGGTCCGGGATGGACGACCTGCGCCATCGAGAAGAGCGCGATGTCTCGATGGCCGCGCGACACGTTGCGGGAGAGTACTTCGAGCAGTCCCGGCAGCAGTGTCGTGGCCAGCTCCGGCCGCTCGGACTCGAGCGGGTTGAGGACCTTGGTGGTGGTGCGGCGCGGGTCGTCGGCGTCGAGCGCCCACGTATCGAACACGCCGGCAGGAAGAAATACCGGGGCGAGAACCTCGACGTAGCCGTCGGAGGCAAGCGCACGACCCACCGAGCGACGACGACGCTGTCCCGGGGTCAGTCCGCGTCCGGCAGGCGCGGCCGGGACGATCGACGGGATCTGCTCGAGCCCCTCGAGGCGCAGCACCTCTTCGACGAGATCCGCGGGCTGACGCAGATCCGGACGCCACGACGGCGGCGTGACGACCAGTTGACCGTGCCCGTCGTCGCCCACACCGACCTCGACAGCACATCCGATCTGCGTCAGGCGTCGCGCGGCCGTGCCGTTCGCATAGCTCACGCCTGCGATGCGGTCGGGCAGGTCGATGTCCATGTGGATAGAGGCGGTCTCGGTGTGCACCGCAAGGTCGGTCAGGGTCGGCTCGACGCGACCGCCGGCGATCTCCACGAGCAGCGACGCTGCACGGTCGAGCGCCGCGCGCGCAACTTCGGGATCGACGGTGCGCTCGAAGCGCTTACCGGCCTCGCTGCTGAGCTTGTGCCGCCGGTTCCCGCGGAATACCGCGAGCGGATCCCAGGTGGCGGCCTCGAGGAGGATGTCGGTGGTGCCGTCGCCGACCTCGGTGGTGGCGCCGCCCATGATTCCGGCGAGAGAGATGACACCGCTGTCGTCGGTTATGACGACGTCCTCGGGATCGAGGTCGCGCTCCACGCCGTCGAGCGTGGTGAGCTTCTCCCCAGCTGCGGCGCGACGAATGACGAGCTCGCCCTGCAGGGTGGCAGCGTCGAACGCGTGCAGGGGCTGGCCCAGTTCGAGCATCACGAAGTTGGTCACGTCGACGGCCGGCGAGATCGGGCGGACTCCGGCGGTGTGCAGGCGACGCTGCATCCACCATGGAGTGACCGCCGCCGGATCGATGCCCGTGACCTTGCGCGCCGCGAACCGGGTGGCACCGGCTTCCGGCTCGAGACGGATCGGGTAGCTCTCCCCACCGTCGGACGGCAGCGACGGGACCTGTGCCGGGTCGATGAACTCGAGGTCGAAACCGCACGCGAGTTCACGGGTCAGGCCGCGTAGCGAGAAGCAGTAGCCGCGGTCGGGGGTGATGTTGAGTTCGATGACGGTGTCGCCGAGTCCGAGCAGATCGTTCGCGTCGTCGCCGGGTTCAGCGGAACCGGGTTCGAGGACGAGGATGCCGGAATGGTCCTTGCCGATACCGAGTTCGGAGACCGAGCAGATCATGCCGTCGGAGACCTGCCCGTACGTCTTACGTGACGCAATGGCGAAGCCGCCGGGCAGCACTGCGCCGGGTAGCGCCGCCACGATGAGGTCGCCTTCGTCGAAGTTGCGAGCGCCGCACACGATGCCGCGGGGGGCCTCCTCGCCGACGTCCACCTGGCAGAAGCGGATGGGCTTCTTGAAGTCCTCGAGTTCAGTGATCTCCGCGACGCGGCCGACGACGAGGTTGTCGACGCGGTCGAGAGTCTCGATGTCCTCGACCTCGAGACCGACCCTGACGAAGCCCGCGTCGAGTTCCTCCGGGGTGACGTTCCACTCGGGTGTGGCGCGCTGCAGGATCTCCGCCAGCCAGGATTGCGCTACTCGCACTTGAGCTCAGCTTTCTCGTTCGATGTCGGTCTCGGGTCGGAGCGTCGGCCCCGGATCCCGTCGGTCAACGGATGAGGACGTCAGCCCTGTACCCCGAAGGGCACGGATCAGGGCGTCAGCCCTGTACCCCGAAGGGCAGAGTGAAGCGGATGTCGCCTTCGACAATGTCGCGCATGTCGGAGATACCGTTGCGGAACTGGAGCGTGCGCTCGAGGCCCATGCCGAACGCGAACCCGCCGTACACGTCGGGGTCGATGCCGCTCGCGCGAAGCACGTCGGGGTTGACCATGCCGCAGCCGCCCCACTCGACCCAGCCTGCACCACCCTTCTTGTTCGGGAACCACACGTCGACCTCGGCGGAAGGCTCGGTGAACGGGAAGTAGTTCGGCCGCATCCGGGTGGTGGTCTCGGGGCCGAACAGTGCGCGGGCGAACGCGTCGAGCGTGCCCTTCAAGTGCGCCATGGTCAGGCCCTTGTCGACCGCGAGGCCCTCGATCTGTGAGAACACCGGGGTGTGCGTGGCGTCGAGTTCGTCGGTGCGGAAGGTACGGCCCGGGCACACCACGTAGATCGGAATGTCGCGGCTGAGCATCGTGCGGACCTGTACCGGGGAGGTGTGGGTACGCAGCACCTGCCGGGAGCCCTCGGGCGCGATGTGGAAGGTGTCCTGCATCGTGCGGGCCGGGTGATCGGGCAGGAAATTCAATGCGTCGAAGTTGTAGTGCTCGGTCTCGACCTCGGGTCCCTCCGCGATCTCCCAGCCCATCGCGACGAACACGTCGGAGACCTGCTCGGAGATGATGGTGATGGGGTGGCGCGCGCCGAGCGCGCGGCGGGTCGCGGGGAGGGTCACGTCGATCGATTCTGCGACGAGGACCGCGGCGTCGCGCTCCGCCAGCAGTTCTTCACGGCGAGCATCGAACGCGGCCTGCACGGCGGTGCGGTGCGCGTTGACACGCTTGCCCGCGTCGGCGCGTTCGGGTCCGGGCAGGGAGCCCAGGGCACGTTTCGCGAGCGAGATCGGCGCCTTGTCCCCGAGATGAGCAATCTTCGCCTGGGCGAGTTCGTCGAGGTCGGCGGCCGTGCCGAACCCTTCGACAGCTGCTTTCTCTGCCGCAGCGAGGGCGTCCTCGGTCAGCGCTCGGGGATCGACTGCCGGCGGGGTGCCGTCCTCTTTCTTGGCCACGACCGGTGCAACTCCTTCTTCGGGCGAACGGTTCTTCGTCGGTGGGTGAAGCCGATGCAGCGAAGCCGCACCATGGAAATCCTAGGCTAAGCGCGTAGCCGACTGATGCTGCACCCGGGCACTCGCGTACATGCAGATGGCGGCGGCGGTCGCCAGGTTGAGGGATTCGGCACGACCGCGGATGGGGATACGCACCCGATGATCGGCACGGGCGGCTACCTCGGCGGGCAGTCCGTGGGCCTCGCTGCCGAACAGCCAGGCGGTGGGTGCGGCAAGCAGTTCGTCTGCGTCGTCGAGGTCGACCTCGCCGTCGGCGGCGGTCGCGAGGATGGTGACGCCGGCGGCGGTCACGGCATCGAGCACGCGGGTGGTGTCGCGTTCACGCACGAGCGGAAGGTGGAACACGCTTCCGGCAGAGGAGCGCACGCACTTGCCGTTGTGCGGGTCGACGCTGTCGCCCGCGAGGATCACCGCGTCGGCGCCGACGGCGTCGGCGACGCGGATGAGGGTGCCTGCGTTGCCTGGTTCCCCCATCTCGACCGGGACCGCGAGCAACCGCGACCCGGATCGGAGTGCAGAGTCGAGGGACACGTCGACGGTGTCGCACACGGCGACCAGACCGGGCGGGGTGACGGTGTCGGACAACCGCTCCGCGGCGCGGTCGGTGACGATACCGACGCGGATGCCGCAGCCCTGCGCGGTGGTGACGAGGTCCCGGTAGCGCTCGGCGGCGTCCGCGGTGACGAACACGTCGTGAACGACCCCGGTCGCGAGTGCCTCGGTGACCGAGTTCTCACCTTCGGCGAGGAAACGTCCGGTCTTGCGCCGCTCGGCGGCGCGAAGCAGTTTGACAGCAGAAACGACCCGTGGGGTGCGCTCGGTGAGCGGGTCCACGGGCCGTTCCTGTGCTGGATTCTCGTTCAGCGTCGCGCTCAGGCAGCCGGAGCGTTGACGTCGGCCGGAAGAGCAGCCTTCGCGACGGCCACCAGGCCGGCGAATGCCTCGGCGTCGACAACGGCGATCTCCGCAAGGTTCTTACGGTCGACCTCGACACCCGCGGCCTTGAGGCCCTGGATGAACCGGTTGTAGGTGATGTCGTTCGCGCGAGCCGCAGCGTTGATGCGGGTGATCCAGAGCCTGCGGAAGTCGCCCTTGCGTGCGCGGCGGTCGCGGTAGGCATAGGTCAGCGAGTGAAGCTGCTGCTCCTTGGCCTTGCGGTACAGGCGCGAACGCTGCCCGCGGTAGCCCTTGGAGGCCTCGAGAATCGAACGGCGCTTCTTCTGGGCGTTGACGGCCCTCTTCACGCGTGCCACTGATATGTCCTGTCAGTTTCGGGGGGCTGGTACTCGCCCCCGGGATGATCGGTCGGGAAGGCTCAGATGTCGAGCAGGCGCTTGATGCGCGGCACGTCGGCGGCGGCGACGACGGCGACGCCGTCGAGGCGACGCGTCACGCGCGAGGACTTGTGCTCGAGCAGGTGGCGGCGACCGGCCTTCTGGCGCAGGATCTTTCCGCTACCGGACACCTTGAATCGCTTCGCGGTGCCGCTATGGGTCTTCGACTTGGGCATGGAGTCCTCAGTTCTTGTCGTGGATACATCGGTGCTCGCGCGCAGCACCGGATGTGCTGCCGGAGCGGCTAGCTGGTCTGTACCTCTCCCGACTGCTCCTGCTGCTCCGGCGCAGCAGGAGCTGCGGGCGCAGCAGGAGCTGCAGGTGCTGCGGAGTCGGCGGGTGCTGCGGAGGCAGGCCGAGAAGATTTCGCCGGAGCGGCGTGGGCAGCTTCCTGAGCCTTGGCGCGGGTCTTCGCACCCTTGTGCGGGGCCAGGACCATCGTCATGTTGCGGCCGTCCTGCTTCGCGGACGTCTCGATGAAACCCAGGTCGGCGACATCGGCGCCGAGACGCTGCAGCAGACGGAATCCGAGTTCGGGTCGCGACTGCTCACGACCGCGGAACATGATGGTCACTTTGACCTTCGAGCCGGCTTCGAGGAAGCGAACGACGTTCTTCTTCTTGGTCTCGTAGTCGTGGGCGTCGATCTTGGGACGGAGCTTCTGCTCCTTGATCACGGTCAGCTGCTGGTTCTTGCGCGATTCGCGCGCCTTCTGCGCGGCTTCGTACTTGAACTTGCCGTAGTCCATGATCTTGCAGACCGGCGGGCGGGCGTCGGGGGCCACCTCGACCAGGTCGAGGTCGGCTTCGATGGCCAGGCGGAGTGCATCTTCGACACGCACGATTCCGACCTGTTCACCACCCGGTCCGACGAGCCGGACCTCGGGAACACGGATGCGTTCGTTGATGCGGGTCTCAGCGCTGATGGGGCCTCCTAGGTAGAAATGCGGTGTGGTCTCTCTGACCGCACCGCAGCAAGCGGGGCCCGGCGATTCCTCGACGAAAAAACCCCGCTGCGGCGCCTATGCACCTCGCGGGGTCCGTACCGACCGGTCGACGCGCCGCGGTATCACCGCGACCACGTTCCACGCCCTCGAGGACGTGGACTCTCCGAGCGCCGGAGCGTTCGAAGGACCGGACCACTGCACCGTAGAATTGCGCGGCCAGAGGTGGGAGTCGGACTCCACTTGCTGCCCACGCGAGTACGCGCAGGCGGTCGTGACGATCAGTCTAGCAAAAGATGCATCTCGGCGCAGAATCGGACGCCGGAGCGCGTACCCGGGAAGTGAGCACTGTGCCGTTGGTGGGATCCTCGAGGCATGACCGACACCCCCGATCCCACCGACCACGCCGACCAGCCCGCGGACGTGCGCGACCTCGCCGACATCCCTGCGGTCGAGGTGATCAGCCGCGCTGCGGTGATGCTGATGAGTTCCGCTGCGGAGAAACTGGGCCTCGCCGACGACCCCGAGGCGAGCAACCGCCTCGACCTCGACGAGGCGCGCCGCGTGATCACCGCCCTCGCCGGGCTCGTCACCGCCTCGGTCGAGTACCTCGGCCCGCACGCCGGCCCGATCCGTGAGGGCCTGCAGGCACTGCAGAAGGCGTTCCGCGAAGCATCCTCGGTGCCCGATGCGCCCGGCCAGGGCCCCGGCGAGAAGTACACCGGTCCCGTCTACTGACGTTCGGCGAACGTTCGTCCCGTCCGCTCAGCCGGTGGCGGCCTTCTTCCGAGGCGCACGCTTGCGGGCGGGACGAGCGGCCTTCTTCTCGAGGACCGAGGTGGAGACGGCGAGAGATTCCGCCAGGAAACGGCCGGTGTAGCTGGCCTCGACCGTCGCGATGCTCTCGGGCGCACCTTCCGCGACGACGGTGCCGCCACCCGATCCACCTTCCGGTCCCATGTCGATGACCCAGTCCGACGTCTTGATCACATCGAGATTGTGTTCGATGACGATGACGGTATTGCCCTTGTCGACGAGCCCGTTGATGACGCCGAGTAGTTTCCGGATGTCGTCGAAGTGCAACCCGGTGGTCGGTTCGTCGAGGATGTAGGCGGTACGTCCGTTGGAGCGTTTCTGCAGTTCGGCGGCGAGCTTGACGCGCTGCGCCTCACCACCGGACAGCGTCGTCGCGGGCTGGCCCAGACGGACGTAACCGAGACCCACCTCGACGAGGGTCGCGAGGTACCGGTGGATCGAGGTGATCGGCTGGAAGAAGTCGGCGGCCTCCTCGATCGACATGTCGAGCACTTCGGCGATCGTCTTGCCCTTGTAATGCACCTCGAGTGTCTCCCGGTTGTACCGCGCCCCGTGGCACACCTCGCACGGCACATACACGTCGGGCAGGAAGTTCATCTCGATCTTGAGGGTGCCGTCACCCGAGCACGCCTCACAGCGGCCGCCCTTGACATTGAAGGAGAATCGTCCCGGTTGGTAGCCGCGCACCTTCGCCTCGGTGGTGGCGGCGAAGAGGGTGCGGATCTTGTCGAACACGCCCGTGTAGGTCGCGGGGTTCGACCGCGGTGTCCGTCCGATCGGCGATTGGTCGACCTGCACGAGTTTGTCGAGCTGATCGAGACCGTTGATGCGGGTGTGCCGACCGGGAACCTGCCGCGCGCGATTGAGCTTGTTGGCCATCACGGTCGCGAGGATCTCGTTGACGAGCGTCGACTTTCCGGACCCCGACACACCGGTCACGCAGGTGAGCACTCCGAGCGGAAACGCGACGTCGATCTCGCGGAGATTGTTCTCGCGTGCACCGATCACCGTGATCTGACGTTTCGGGTCGACCGGCCGACGCACCAGAGGAATCGGGATCGATTCGCGGCCCGACAGGAACGCGCCGGTGATCGATCGGGGATTGTCGAGGAGCCCCTTGTATGTGCCGCTGTGGACGACGTGTCCGCCGTGCTCGCCGGCGCGGGGGCCGATATCGACCACCCAGTCCGAGGCCCGGATGGTGTCTTCATCGTGTTCGACGACGATCAGGGTGTTCCCGAGGTCGCGCAGCCGGGTGAGGGTGTCGATCAGCCGCCGGTTGTCGCGCTGATGCAGACCGATCGACGGCTCGTCGAGCACGTAGAGGACACCGACGAGACCGGAGCCGATCTGGGTGGCGAGCCGGATACGTTGGGCTTCACCACCGGACAGCGTGGCGGCGGCGCGAGCGAGGGACAGGTAGTCGAGACCCACGTCGAGGAGGAAGCCGAGCCGCGCCTGTACTTCCTTGAGGACCTGACCGGCGATTGCCGCTTCCCGCGGACCGAGGGTGAGACTGTTCAGGAAGTCGGCGCACTCGGCGATGGACAGCTCGCAGACCTCGGCGATCGACTTGGCACCGCGGTCTCCCGCGGTGATCGTGACCGCCAGGATCTCCGGGCGCAGTCGTGTGCCGTTGCACGTCGGGCACGCGATGTCGCGCATGTACCCGTCGTAGCGTTCCTTCATCTGCTCCGACTCGGTCTGTTCCATGCGGCGATGCAGGAACGGCATGACGCCCTCGAACTCCGCGTAGTACGAGCGGACACGGCCGTAGCGGTTCTTGTAGCGGACGTGCACCTGCTCGGTGCTGCCTTCGAGCACGGCCTTACGGACCTTGGCGGGCAGCTTCTTCCACGGGGTGTCGATGTCGAAGCCCATGACGTCGGCCAGCCCGGTGAGCAGCCGGGTGAAGTATTCGGCGCTCTGCCCCATCGACCACGGCGCGATCGCGCCGTCGGCGAGGCTGCGGTCGGGGTCGGGTACCACCAGTTCGGTGTCGACCTCTTTGCGCACACCGAGGCCGGCGCAATCGGGGCACGCGCCGTACGGGGAGTTGAACGAGAACGAGCGCGGCTCGAGGTCGTCGATCGCGAGGGGATGGCCGTTCGGGCAAGCCAAGGTTTCGGAGAAACGGCGTTCACGATCGGGGGCGTCCTCGTCGCGGTCGACGAAATCCAGAACGACGATGCCTTCGGCGAGGCGCAACGCTGTCTCGACGGAATCGGTGAGGCGCTGTTTCGCGGTAGGTTTCACGGCGAGGCGGTCGATGACGACCTCGATGTCGTGCTTCTCCTGCTTCTTGAGCTTCGGGGGCTCGGACAGCGGGTAGACCACCCCGTCGACCCGGATGCGGGAGTATCCCTGCACCGTGAGGTGTTCGAAGAGGTCGACGAACTCGCCTTTTCTGGTGCGCACCACGGGCGCGAGGATTTGGAAGCGGAGTCCCTCTTCCATCTCGAGGACCTGATCGACGATCTGCTGCGGTGACTGGCGCGCGATCTTCTCGCCGCACACCGGGCAGTGCGGCGCACCAGCGCGCGCATAGAGCAGTCGGAGGTAGTCGTAGACCTCGGTGATGGTGCCGACGGTCGAGCGCGGGTTGCGGTTGGTCGACTTCTGGTCGATGGACACCGCAGGCGAGAGACCTTCGATGAAGTCGACGTCGGGCTTGTCCATCTGACCGAGGAACTGCCGCGCATACGCCGAGAGAGACTCGACGTAGCGGCGCTGCCCCTCGGCGAAGATGGTGTCGAACGCGAGACTCGACTTGCCGGACCCGGAGAGGCCGGTGAACACGATCAGACTGTCGCGCGGCAAATCCAGGTCGACACCACGCAGATTGTGCTCGCGCGCCCCTCGTACGATCAGGCGATCCGCCACACCAGTTCCTTCCTCGTCGACAAGGCCGCATCCGGGCCCTGGCCCATCGTAGGCGCGCACTCCGACAGGTTCCGGTCCACGACCGCTCCACCTCGAACGATGCGTCCCGGAGGTAGCCTCCATCACTATGACGAAGCAGCCACTCATCATCGACGACCATTACACCGGCGAGGTCTCCCCCGGTGGCCCCGCGCAGCGCCGCTCGATCCCCGGCGCGACCATCGTCAAGCTCTCGGTGGGGCAGATGGACAACAACACCTATCTCATCACCGACTCGGAAACCGGCAAGTCGCTGTTCATCGACGCTGCCAACGAGCCGGATCTGCTCGTGTCCTACCTCGCCGAACATGCACCGAATCTCGAACTCATCCTCACTACGCATCAGCACTGGGACCACTGGCAGGGGCTCGAGCAGGTCGCTGCCGCGACCGGGGTGCCGACCGCCGCACATCCACTCGACGCCGAACCGTTGCCCGTGACTCCGGAACGTCTCCTCGAGGAAGGCGACACGGTCCGAATCGGCGACCTGAGTCTCGAGGTGCTTCACCTGGCCGGGCACACCCCCGGGTCGATCGCGCTTGTGCTCGAGGAAGCCGGCACCGGACGTCACCACGTCTTCACCGGTGATTGCCTGTTCCCTGGCGGAATCGGAAAGACGGCGGACAACGAGAAGTTCGCCTCGTTGCTCGACGACGTCGAGACGAAACTCTTCGGCCGGTTCGGTGACGACACGGTGATCTACCCCGGACACGGCAAGGACACCACGCTCGGGGCCGAGCGTCCGCATCTTCAGGAGTGGCGCGAGCGCGGTTGGTAACGAAGAAACGCTCCACCTGCCGAGGTGAAACGTGGATCACACGGAGAATGCCGTACTGTCGGGGAATCAGGACCGTTCAGGTCCTCAATTGAGGGTGGCAGCATGGCCGACAAATCGCCTCGCAGTTCCATGTCGAAGAAGTCCGGCAAGTCGCTGAAGGAAAAGCGCGTCGACAAGAAGACCCGGTCGGACGGCAAGGCGGAGCCGGAGATCATCGCCCACGTCAAGAAGCGCTGACACGTTTCCCCTTCCCCTCAATCCTGCAGGAGCACAACTACATATGCTTGATCTCGGTGTCATGGCGCATTCCCGGAAGAAGAACGAGCGCCGTTTGCCGATCCACCCCCGTCACTTCCACCGGATCGACGACGATCTACGCGCACACATCTATCTCGAGACCGGGTACGGTGAGCCCTTCGGGGTGTCCGACACCGACCTGGAACCGCTGATCGCAGGCTTCCGTTCCCGAGATCGACTGATCGCCGAATGCGACGTGATCGCTCTCCCCAAGATGCAAGCGAGTGATCTCGCGGAACTTCCTGAGGGACGCACGGTATGGGGCTGGCCGCACTGTGTCCAAGACACAGAAGTGACGCAACTGGCCATCGACCGGAGCCTGACGCTCATCGCTTTCGAAGCGATGAACCATTGGCGAAGCGACGGAAGTTTCGGGCTGCACGTGTTCCACAAGAACAACGAGCTCGCCGGTTACTGCTCGGTCGTGCACGGTCTGCAGACCATCGGCGCCACCGGTGACTACGGTCGCCGGCTGCGCGCAGTGGTGATCGGGTTCGGCGCGACAGCCCGAGGTGCGGTCACAGCGCTGAACGCGTACGGCATCGACGACGTTCGAGTACTCACCAACCGCGATGTGGCCGCGGTCGGATCGCCTATCCATTCGGCGCGGATCGTCCGATTCGAGCACGACGCGACCGATCCGCATCGGAGTTACGCGCTCACCGACGAAGGCCGGGTGCCCTTGGCGCCCTACCTGGCGGAGAACGACATCGTCGTGAATTGCGTATTGCAGGACACCGCAGACCCGTTGACCTTCCTCGTCGAGGAGGACCTGCAGTCCTTCACGTCGGGCAGCCTGATCGTCGATGTGTCGTGCGACGTCGGCATGGGATTCAGTTGGGCTCGGCCCACATCGTTCAGCGAACCGAGCTTCATCGTCGGCGACAACGTGCACTATTACGCAGTCGACCACAGTCCCTCATATCTGTGGGACGCCGCTACCTGGGAGATCAGCGAGGCGTTGCTCCCCCATTTACGGACGGTCCTTTCCGGTCCGGACGCCTGGGCCGAGGACCCGGTCATCGACCGAGCCATAGAGATCCGTGAGGGAGTGATCCGCAATCCGAGCATCATCGCTTTCCAGCACCGCTCCGCCGACCACCCCCACGAGATGGCCACAGACACAACGAAATAGCCACAGACACGGCGGGTTCGGAGACTCCTCACGTTCTCGGTAGAGGCGCCACATTCCGCTCCCACGCCCGCACCCGGCAGCAGCACGGGTGCGGGCAGGAAGCGGACCCACCGAAACCGCGCCACGAGCCGTCCGTGTTGTCGGCCCTGAAACAGCCGAGCTGCGCACATCGTTGCATCGAGTCTCTCCGTGACTCCCCGAACGTTTCGCACCTGCTGTTTCACACCTGCCGGTCGTCAGCGGTTCCGGGCAGAGCACGCCGTCATTGTTCTGCATATAAATTTTTTCCGTCTCATCCGAATTCGGCCAGCGGATTCATCCGAATGAGCGATTTCGGCATACTTCCGGACACAGCCGGGTACACGTGACAGGGTCCGAATTCACAGTGACTGCGGAGAAAGAGGCTGAACATGATCGTCCGAAGGCTTGCGCGCCCGATGCTCGCGTCCATTTTCATTGCAGGAGGCATCGATGCCCTGCGCAACCCCTCCCCCAAGGCCGCTGCGGCCCAGCCCGGGCTGGATCAGATGATCGGTGTCGCGCCGAATTCCGTCACCGACCGTCTGCCCAGCAACCCCGAAACCCTCGTGCAGATCAACGCCGCGGTGCAGATCGGCGCGGGCGCGCTGTTCGCCATCGGCAAATGGCCACGGTTCTCGGCGCTCGCACTCGCCGGCACGGTGGTACCGACCACTGTGGCCGGCCACGACTTCTGGAACTACGACGACCCCGACGCACGGGCGCAGCACCGCACCCAGTTTCTCAAGAATGTCGGCCTGCTCGGTGGATTGATCCTCGCGTCCGTCGATACCGAGGGCAAGCCGTCGCTCGGATGGCGAGGCCGCCGCGCGGCACGCCAGGCACAGGAAGCCGTCGCTGCAGCCCTGCCCGGTTCCTCGTCGGATCACGCGGCAGGCGACGCTCTGCACACCGTCTCCGAACGAGTGAAGTCGCTCACCGAAGAGGCGAGCCACCATGGAAGCACTCTTCTCGACAAGGCCAAGGAACGCGGACCTGAACTTGCCGAGGTTGCCCGCGATCGCGGCACGGAAATTCTCGGGGTCGCCCGTGAGCGCGGACCGGAGCTCGCCGAACGCGC
This sequence comes from Rhodococcus sp. NPDC060086, assembly GCF_042730275.1. Classification (NCBI taxonomy): domain Bacteria; kingdom Bacillati; phylum Actinomycetota; class Actinomycetes; order Mycobacteriales; family Nocardiaceae; genus Rhodococcus; species Rhodococcus sp. NPDC060086. The sequence goes on along the minus strand of NZ_JBHWWZ010000011.1, from coordinate 83,556 downwards.
ACGCGATCGCGGTACCGAACTCTTCGACGCAGCCAAGGAACACGCTCCTGAACTCACCGACACCGCGAAGGAGCGCAGCAACGAACTCCTCGAGCGTGCGCGCAACCGCGCACCCGAATACGCCGAGGTCGCCCGTCGGCGCGGCTCGAAGTGGTGGGAAACGACCCGCGATCGAGGTACCGAGCTCGCGCATCTCGCCGAGGAACGCTCCTCGGAACTGAATGCGAAGGCGCTCGAGAACGCGCAGCACGCACGGAAGCACGCCGAGAAGGCACGGGCGAAGGCGGAGAAGGCACGGGCGAAAGCCGAAAAGGCACTCGAGAAGAAGCTCGGGTAGCGACCCGCGTCCCCTCGGGGAGGTCAGCGGGCGCGCCGTGATTTCTGCACAGCGGCCTCGGCCGAACTAGACTCCTTGGACACTTTCCTCGACGTGCCTGCGCGTTCGAATCGTTCCAACCCGAGGAGTTCATGTGCCGGATGATGGCGCGCCCCATCCCGACCTCGAGCACGAGCAGCGGTACCTGTCGACGCTGTATACGCATCTCGACGAACTGCGCGAGTACACCCAGACGCGTTTGAAGCGGGTACTGCTGGAAACCGGCGGTACACCCCAGGCACGCAGCGAACGCGAATCGTTCACCCAGATGTACACCGAAGACCTCGCCAAGTACGACGCGGCCGAACACGGATTGTGCTTCGGCCGCGTCGATGTCCGTGAATCCGAACACAGCAGCAACCCGGACACCGACGACAAGCACGCCGACAGCAGGGACACCGACGACAGGAGCACCGAGGCCCGGTACATCGGACGCATCGGCATTCTCGACGAGGACAACGACTACGAATCGCTGCTGCTCGACTGGCGCGCGCCCCTCGCCCGGCCGTTCTATCTGGCCACCCCCGCAACACCCGAGGGGGTGATTCTGCGCCGACACATCCGCAGCAGGAACCGCACCGTGACGGCCCTCAACGACGAGTACCTCGACCTCGACGCGGCACGCGAGCACGCAAGCGTCGGCTCCGCAGGGGGCGTCGCCGGCGAGTCCGCGCTCCTGGATGCGCTCAATGCAGCCCGCACCGGCCAGATGCACGACATCGTCGCGACGATCCAGTCGGAGCAGGACGCCATCATCCGCTCCGACCACAAGAGCGTGCTCGTGGTGCAGGGCGGACCCGGCACCGGTAAGACCGCGGTCGCTCTGCACCGCGCCGCGTACCTGCTCTACACCTATCGCAAACAGCTGGCGAAGAGCGGCGTACTCATTGTCGGACCCAATTCGACATTTCTCGACTACATCGGCCAAGTATTGCCGTCGCTGGGCGAAACGGGTGTGCTGTTGTCCACGGTCGGCGACCTCTACCCCGGAGTGAAGGCCACTCTCGACGACAATGTCGAGGCCGGCGAGATCAAGGGGTCCCTCGACATGGTGGACATCCTGAAGCGGGCCGTCCGCGACCGGCAGGAAGTGCCGTCGAAGCCGGTGCCGGTCACGTTCGACACGTACCGACTCACCCTCGACCGCAAGGTGGTCACCCGCGCCCGTGGCCGCGCGCGCTCCTCACGTCGTCCGCACAATCTGGCACGGCCGATCTTCGTGTCCGGCGTCATCGAAGCTCTCGCGGATCAGATGGCGGAGCTCATCGGAGCGGATCTTGTCAATGGCGGAAATCTCCTGAGCCACGACGACATCGACGACATCCGCTCGGAGATGCGGGCGGACTCCGACATCATTGCCGCGATCGATGCCCTGTGGCCCCAGCTGTCACCGCAGCGAGTTCTGTCGGATCTACTGGCCTCGAAGACGCGACTGTCCACGGCTGCACCACACCTCTCCGACAGCCGGATCGACGCACTGCATCGGCCCGGCCCGACCGTCGGGTTCAGTGCTGCGGACGCACCGCTGCTCGACGAACTCGCCGAACTGCTGGGCATCGACGATGCGGCAGAACGCGAGGGTGCCGCAAAGCGGTGGCGCAGGCAGATCGCCGACGCACAGGGCGCGCTGGACATCCTCACCGGTTCGGCGCCGCAGGACCTCGAGGACGAGCTCGATCCGGAGTTGCTGATGGCATACGACCTGATCGATGCCTCCCAACTCGCCGAGCGCCAGGATCTGAAGCAGCACCGGACCACCGCCGAGCGCGCGGCAGGTGACCGCACCTGGACGTACGGACACATGATCGTCGATGAAGCGCAGGAGCTCTCCGATATGGCGTGGCGCATGTTGATGCGCCGGATCCCGAACCGCTGGATGACTCTCGTCGGAGACACCGCGCAGACGGGCGACCCTGCCGGAACATCATCGTGGCAACGGGTTCTCGAACCGTATGTGAAGAATCGGTGGCGCAGGGCCGAGCTGACGGTCAACTATCGGACGCCGGCCGAGATCATGCGAACAGCACACGACGTGCTCGCCGAGATCGATCCCGAACAGGTGCCGCCCCGCTCTGTACGCGACTCCGGTTTCGTGCCGTGGGCACGACACGTGCGCCAGGACCAGCTCGTCGACACGGTCCGCGCGATCGTCGACGCCGAGGACGGCCCCGGGCTGACCGTGGTGATCGTTCCGCCGCGCCTGGTGCAGGAGTGGGCTCACCTGGCCTCGGCGTCGGTGCGAGTGGCGACGGTCAAGGACGTGAAGGGACTCGAGTTCGATTCGGTGATGCTCGTCGAACCGGAGGAGATCCTGGCGGCGTCGCCGCGCGGACTCAACGACCTGTATGTGGCGTTGACGCGCGCGACGCAGCGCCTCGGTGTTGTCCACACCGCACCGCTTCCGCACGTGCTCGAGGGACTTGCGACCCCGGCACCGTGTTGACCCTCGGATGGATGCTGCACCGACGTGGCGGCCGTCGGGCCGCACGCACAGTGGTGCTGCTCGGGGCCGTCTCCACGGCGGTGTCGTGCGCTACCGGCACCGCCGTGGAGCAGACGATGGTCGCTGCCACGACCGCGACTACCGCTCCGCAGTCGGAGCAGAAGGCGCCGGTGCTCGATGCTCACGCGCTGCGGTTCAAGGACGCGTTGGCCGACTCGGGGCTGGCGGCCGGGGTGCCGGACGCAACACTGCTCGCGGTCGCACGGGGTGTGTGCAGCCGGCTCGCGGCCGGTGATCCGGAGGAGCAGATCGCCGAAGTGGTCCGGCCGATCGCGGCGTACGCCGCGACGGTCTCGGACACGGCAATGCCGGGCGACGAGGCCGCCCGGCATTACATCGTGATCGCGCGCGAGAAGTTCTGTTGAATCAGCGCACCGTGTGCACGATCAGCACGTCGGAGGTCGATTTGCGGGCTACATCCGACGGGACCGAGCCGAGGAGCCGACCGGTCAAGGTGTTGAGTCCGCGATTGCCGATCACGACGAGGTCTGCGTCGACCTCGGCGATGAGGGTCAGCAGGGACTCGACGGGCGCACCCACGATGGGCCGTTCGACGATGTCCTTCGCGCCGGCCACGGTCGCCTTCTCCCGGGCGGTGCGGAGGATGTCGTAGGTCGGTGCGGACCCTGTGATCTGGTACGCCTCGTCGCGGAGGACGTCGGCCGCCTGGGCGGTGTCGCGGGCGTCGGCCGGGTAGTACGCGCACGCGATCACCAATTTGGCGTTGGCGTCCGCAGCGAGGGCGGCAGCCTTCTCCACGGCACGGTACGACGACTCCGAGCCGTCGGTGCCGACGACAATGGTCCGGTAAGCGGTCATTCAGTCCTCCATCGATGATGTGTCGGCGCGGTGGCCGATCGGTGGCGACGGATCGAAGCAGGCGATCCCCCCACACCTGATGCTGGCAAAGACACTAGCGGTCACGGCGGTACAGGTGGGATGTTTGGGGCAGAGACCTCATCGACCACCAATGTGTGTGTTACCTCGCGTCACCGAAACGTGGTCCGAACACCCCATCGGGGATGGGTCCGCCATCGGCTATCGTGTCGCGCCACGGCACCGCGAGGTCGAGCAACCGCTCGGTCGTCTCCTCCCCCGCCGCCGCCCACGGCTCCGCCGCGAGGTCGTCGGTGAGATCCTCCACAAGTTCGCGCACTTCGAATCCTTCGCCCGTCAGTTCACCGGCGCGGTCGATCAGCCCCCGCGCGCGCAAGGAAGCCTCGGCCTCGTCCCATTCGCCATCGGCCCAGCCCCTGCTCGCCTTGGCGAATTCTGCACTGAACCCGATCCCACCGGCGGTGTGCGTGATGAGCGCGTCGAGCCCTGTGAGCCCGGCACCCTGCAACGCTGCGACGTGCCCGTCACCACGGTATTCGCGGAGCAGAGTCAGCGAGTGCCAGAAGATGAGGTGCGGCGCCTCCGGCCAGGGCTGATCAGTGTATCCCGCGTAGAGGGCCCTGCCGTCGACGCCGGGCACCGACCGTGCGATCGACGCGACGATTTCCGCGGCCTCGACCATGTCCGGTGAGGTCGTGATCTCCGCTCCGAGCCACCGTGTCATCGCCGCGTCCACTCCGCGCAGACGAGCCGCGTACACCTGCGACGGCGTGGCGATCTGCCATGCGGCGGGTAACGCCGACTCGATCAGGCGTGGTGCAAAGTTGTAGAACGTTGCGGTAGCCACGCCCGGCCCCACCGCACCCATCGGCGCGACCCGCGACGCGACGTATTTCATCGCGGCGCCTTCCAGACCGACCGCTCCCAGTTCGGAATGCACTTCGGGAGCGAAATACGTGAAGGAATGAAGGAGCTCGAGAGCGCGGGCGGCCCGACCGGCGGCAGCGGAATCCATGTCCTGGGACATTACGGCACGTGACGGCGACCTCACGGCACCCGCCTACGGCGTGACGGTACCGGCCCCTCCCCCGGGCGAAAACCTGCTATTGGAGTCCGGCCGCGTCCATTCCGCGCAGTTCCTTCTTGAGGTCCGAAATCTCGTCGCGTAGACGCCCGGCGAGTTCGAACTGGAGGTCGCGGGCCGCCTGCATCATCTGGTCGGTGAGTTGTTGTACGAGGTCGGCCAGTTCGGCGCGGGGCATCGACTTCGTGTCGCGTCCCTCGACGACACCGGAACTGCCGATTCGACCCGATTCGCCCTGGGCTCGGCGACCGCGGCTCGCATTGCGGCCCGAACCACCGACCTCGATCTTCTCCGTGTCCTCGGCTTCCTCGTAGACCTGGTCGAGGATGTCGGCGATCTTCTTGCGCAACGGCTGTGGGTCGAGGCCACGCTCGACGTTGTACGCGACCTGCTTCTCGCGGCGCCGCTCGGTTTCCTCGATGGCGCGCGCCATCGAGTCGGTGATCCTGTCGGCGTACATGTGGACTTCACCGGAGACGTTGCGGGCCGCGCGGCCGATCGTCTGGATCAGAGACCTGGTCGAGCGCAGAAATCCTTCCTTGTCTGCGTCGAGAATCGCCACGAGCGACACCTCGGGAAGGTCGAGACCCTCACGAAGGAGATTGATACCCACGAGGACGTCGTATTCCCCGAGACGGAGCTGACGCAGAAGTTCGACGCGGCGCAGAGTGTCGATGTCCGAGTGCAGATACCTCACACGCACCCCGAGTTCGAGAAGGTAGTCGGTGAGGTCCTCCGACATCTTCTTCGTCAGGGTGGTCACCAGGACACGTTCGTCGCGCTCGACCCGCCCGCGGATCTCGTGCAGGAGATCGTCGATCTGCCCCTTGGTGGGTTTGACGACAACCTTCGGGTCGACGAGTCCGGTGGGCCGGATGACCTGTTCGACGAACTCACCACCGGCCTGCCCGAGTTCGTAGTCGCCGGGGGTCGCCGACAGGTAGACGGTCTGGCCGATCCGGTTGGAGAATTCCTCCCAGGTCAGAGGCCGGTTGTCGACCGCGGATGGGAGACGGAAACCGAACTCGACGAGATTTCGCTTGCGCGACATGTCGCCTTCGTACATCGCGCCGATCTGCGGCACCGTCACGTGGGACTCGTCGATGACGAGCAGGAAGTCCTCCGGGAAGTAGTCGATGAGGGTGGCGGGCGCCGACCCGGCCGCGCGCCCGTCGATGTGCCGCGAGTAGTTCTCGATGCCCGAGCAGAAGCCGACCTGACGGATCATCTCGAGGTCGTATTGAGTCCGCATACGAAGCCGCTGCGCTTCGAGCAGCTTGCCACGGTTCTCGAGATCGGCCAGGCGCTCCTCGAGTTCCGATTCGATCGAGTGCACAGCGCGTTCCATGCGTTCGGGGCCGGCCACGTAGTGGGTCGCCGGGAAGATCCGCAACGAGTCGACCTTGCGAATCACGTCGCCGGTGAGGGGATGCAGATAGTAGAGGGCGTCGATCTCATCGCCGAAGAACTCGATGCGCACGGCGAGTTCCTCGTACGCGGGAATGATGTCGACGGTATCGCCCTTCACACGGAAGGACCCACGCGTGAACGCCATGTCGTTGCGGGTGTACTGCACGTCGACCAGCAGGCGCAGAAGAGCGTCGCGCGGCACTTCGACGCCGACCTCGAGCTGCACCGAACGGTCGAGATAGGACTGCGGCGTGCCGAGACCGTAGATGCACGAGACCGATGCGACGACCACGACATCGCGCCGCGAGAGCAACGCCGACGTGGCGGAGTGCCGCAGCCGTTCGACATCGTCGTTGATGGACGAGTCCTTCTCGATGTAGGTGTCGGTCTGCGCGATGTACGCCTCGGGTTGGTAGTAGTCGTAGTAGGAGACGAAGTACTCGACAGCGTTGTGCGGAAGCATCTCGCGTAGCTCGTTGGCGAGCTGCGCGGCCAGGGTCTTGTTCGGTGCCATCACCAAGGTGGGTCGCTGCACCCGCTCGATCAGCCACGCAGTGGTCGCGGACTTACCGGTGCCGGTGGCGCCGAGCAGCACGACGTCGCGCTCCCCCGCCTCCAATCGACGTTGGAGTGCATCGATGGCGGCCGGCTGGTCGCCCGCGGGTTCGTACTCACTGACGACTTCGAAGCGCGAATCGGTACGCTCTATCTCACCGACCGGCCGGAACTCGGAATGGGCAACAACCGGATGCTCGCTTGCGAACGCCATGAGATCCAGGGTAGGCGGTGCCACCGACATCTCTTCCACTCCTGCGGCGACCGGTCGCGGTAGCGTGCCACCCATGCCGCACCGTCTTCATCCGATCAAGGTAGAACGATTCGACGTGACCGCCGGAACCAACACCGACCCGAAGGGCGTCGTGCGGACGGTCGAGACCTTCCGGGTACTCCCGTGGGGCTTGTACATGGGGCGGCCCGCGGATCACCCCCAGTTCGACTACCTCGAATCGTGGCTGCTGCCGGCGCTGCATCTGCGTGCGTCGATCTTCCACTTCCGGCCGGGGCACGAGCGCGATCAGGACCGGTACGTCGACGTCGGAACTTTCTGGCGAGACGGCGACGTGTGGCATTCGCGGGACCACTATCTCGATCTGGTGGTCTCCACCGGTGTCGGTACCCGGGTCGAGGACATCGACGAGCTGTTCGCTGCCGTGGCGGCAGGCGTGCTCGACACCGACGATGCCGAGCGAGCCGTGGCCACCGCGATCACGGCGGTCGACGGAATCGCCGCCCACGGTCACGACCTCGACGTGTGGCTCACATCCGTGGGTTGTCCCGTCGAATGGCGCTGAGAACACCCCGATAGGCCGACACGATTCACCGGCATTCCACTCTACGATATCGACATGAACCACATCGAATAACCGCTGGATATCGCGGATTTCGCGCCCATATGCGATACCCGAGAAAGTACTCGTACGACCGGTATGTTAGTGTTTCGCGGTCGATCAGAATTTGTATTACACATGCAAAAAGCTCCGGACGAGGGGCCGGGATAGTGCGAATCGGCAGGACGAGGAAATCCCTCGCTGCCGACAGACCCGGCGCGCCCGAATATTCTCGTGAGCGCGCAGCAACGCCGCTGCGACCTGTCGACGTCCACCCAGAACTGGGCGTTCACCAGCAGGATCCGTAGTCCTACGTGTCCTGAACGACCCACTGCCTCACCGCAGTACCGGGTCGCCCGGGCATACCCCGCCCACCGGTGGATACAGCCGAAACCGAATTCGAGTCGCGCTGTGCCCGTCGCCGGGCACCACACGAATACGAAGGAGGTTGCATTGGACAGCACCGAGCTCGTTCAACTCGGCGCAGTGACAGTTGTTCTGTTGCTCGCTTTATTCTATGGTGGAACATTTCTCATTTCCGCCCGGATCGGCAAAAAGAAAGAAAATGCCGACGGGTATATGACCGCAGGCAACAAAATCGGATTCGGCGTTTCGGCAGCAAGTATGACCGCGACGTGGATCTGGGCGTCCTCGCTTTATGCGTCCGCAACCTCGGGCTACACCTACGGAATCTCCGGCCCCATCCACTACGGACTCTGGGGCGCGTTGATGATTCTGTTCATCTACCCGTTCGGCAAGAGGATCCGTGCGGTCGCCCCCAAAGCGCACACACTCGCCGAGGTGATGTACGCACGGCACGGCGCGTCGAGCCAGTTGATGCTCGCCGGCTCGAACGTGGTCGGCAGCGTCATCAGTCTGATGTCCAATTTCATCGCAGGCGGCGTACTCATCTCGATGCTCTCACCGTTCTCGTTCGTGCAAGGCGTGGTGTTCATCGCCGCGGGCGTGCTCCTGTACACACTGTGGTCGGGATTCCGGGCGTCGGTTCTCACCGATTTCGTCCAGGTGGTCGCCATGCTCGGAGCGGTCGTGGTGATCATCCCCGCGGTCTTCTTCATCACCGGATTCCCCGGTGCTTTCGACTCCGGCGCGAATAATCTCACCGAGCAGCAGAGCAACTTCTTCTCGAGCGACGCGTTCCTCAACCAGGGTGCACCGTACATTGCGGCGGTGCTCGCCTATGCGATCGGCAACCAGACCATCGCTCAGCGCCTGTTTGCGGTGCGTAAGGATCTGATCAAGCCCACATTCATCACCGCTACCGTCGGGTACGGCGCGACGGTCATCGGCGTCGGGATGTTCGGTGTGCTCGCGCTCTACCTCGGAATCGAACCGATGGGCGGGGACGTCAACAACATCGTTCCGCAGATGGTGGCGTCGTATCTGCCTACGGCTCTGGTGATCCTGTTCTTCGTCATGATCATCGGGGCGCTGTCGTCGACGGCCGACTCCGATCTCGCTGCCCTGTCGTCGATCGCCATGGCCGACATCTACGGACAGAACATCGCAGGCGGCAAGGAGCACGCCGATCCCAAACGCATGCTGTTCGTGGGACGAGCCACCATGGTGCTCGCCACCGCGACAGCGGTCGGATTCGCGAGCATGCGCTTGAACATCCTCGACCTGTTGGTGTTCGTCGGCGCACTGTGGGGCGCGCTCGTCTTCCCCGTGATCGCCAGCTTCTACTGGGGCAAGGTCACCAACAAGGCCTTCACCACCTCGGTGCTGCTCGCGCTTGCCCTGTTCCTTCCGGTGCGCTTCGGATGGATTTCGATGGACGGTGTCGTCGGCTACATCACGGATGTCGTCTCGGTGGTCGGTGTCGGTGTGATCGCCGGGCTGATGGCGTTCGGGTTCTTCGGACTGCGTGTCGCGCGAATCGTCGGCGTTCTGGCCGCCCTGATAGCCGCACCGTTCGCGATAGGTTTCCTGCACGACTACGCGGTGCTGAGCGCGTCTCTGGTGGCGTACGCGGTCAGTACGGTGGTGTGCTGGGCGATGTCGGTGAGCAAGACCGAGGAATTCGACTTCGATGTGATCGCCGAGCGTGTCGGCGACTTCGACCCGACCGACGGCGATCCCGACAACAATCCGACTCTGACGAAGGACCGCGCATGAGCACCCTCGCCCTGACCATCTACGTGTTGATCTGGCCGGTACTCGTGGCCGTCGTCCTGTTCGTCCTGGGTCGCGGCTTCATCAAGGAGTGGCTCGAAGCCCGCCGAAACGGTGAAGACCTGGTCTAGACCGCACACTCTGCATCCGCATCGGCCCGCAGCAACGACACATTCGTCGCCCTGCGGGCCGATTCGCGTCGCGGTCTGCAGGTCGTCACTGCAGGTGCGACTGGAGCAACGCCTCGAATGCTGACCCGCCGGGTCCCGCCGACACGCCTGGCACGATGTTGCCGGAGGATCGTGGCCTGGTCGAGTGCGTCGGCACGAACCCCTCGACGCCGGCTCGGTCGGCCACCATCAGCGCCGCGAGTTCGTCGGCGGCGCGACGGATACGCCCGGACAGTCCCTCCCCGTCCGAACCCACACCGCCCCCGAAGTCTTCGGTGGCTGCGAAAATCCCCGTGGGCACCACGACCGCGTTGAGGAACGCGAACAGTGGGCGCATCGCGTGGTCGAGTACCAGCGAGTGCCGTGCCGTGCCCGCCGTGGCGGCGATGATCGTCGGCATGCCGCGGAGGGAGTCGGTGTCGAGTGCGTCGAAAAACATCTTGAACAGGCCGCTGTAACTCGCCGTGAACACGGGAGTCACCGCGATCAGCCCGTCCGCTTGCGACACCCGCTCACGTGCCTCCCTGAGCTCGGGGGTCGGCACATGCGTGGTCATCATGGTCGCGAGATCGCCTGCGAGATCGCGGAGTTCGACGACATCGACGTCGACTGCCTCACCGCGCGCCTCGATCGCAGCGATCACCGCGTCGGAGATTCGATCGGACAGCAGTCGCGTCGACGACGGTTGCGACAGTCCGCCGGTCACGACGATCAGGCGGCGGCTCATGTCGAGGCCCCCACGGTTTCCGTGTCGATCGAGGCCGGCGCGACCAGACGATGCGGCGAGTCCGGCCCCGCTGCCACCAGCGAGCTGTGGGTCGGCGGATCCGACGGCACATGTGCGGGACGGCGACGTTCGAACTCGGTGCGCAACACGGGAACGACCTCGCGGCCGAGGATCTCGATCTGCTCGAGGACGACGTCGAGAGGCAGGCCCGCATGGTCCATGAGGAAGAGCTGGCGCTGATAATCCCCGGCGTAGTCGGCAAACCCGAGAGTCCGCTCGATGACCTGCTCGGGAGTGCCGACCGTCAGCGGAGTCATCGACGAGAACTCCTCGAGCGACGGTCCGTGCCCGTACACAGGAGCGTTGTCGAAGTAGGGCCGGAACCTGCGTTTCGCTTCGACTTCGGTGTCGGCCATGAAGACCTGCCCACCGAGGCCGACGATGGCCTGATCGGCGGCGCCGTGCCCGTACTGCTCGAACCGGGTGCGGTAGAGCGTGATCATCTGCTGGATGTGTTCCTTGTTCCAGAAGATGTTGTTGTGGAAGAACCCGTCGCCGTAGAAGGCTGCCTGTTCGGCGATCTCCGGTGAGCGGATCGATCCGTGCCAGACGAACGGCGGGGTCTCGTCGAGGGGCATCGGGGTGGAGGTGTAGCCGTGCAGCGGTGTGCGGAACTCGCCTTCCCAGTCGACGACCTTCTCTCGCCACAGTCGACGCAGCAGGTGATAGTTCTCGATTGCCAGCGGGATGCCCTGGCGGATGTCCTTACCGAACCACGGGTACACCGGTCCGGTGTTACCGCGTCCCATCATCAGGTCGACGCGCCCGCCGGAGAGGTGTTGCAGCATCGCGAAGTCTTCGGCGATCTTGACCGGGTCGTTGGTCGTGATCAGCGTGGTCGCGGTCGAGAAAATCAGGTTCTCGGTCTTCGCGGCGATCCAGCCGAGCATCGTCGTCGGCGAGGACGGCACGAACGGCGGATTGTGGTGCTCGCCGGTGGCGAAGACGTCGAGGCCGACCTCTTCTGCTTTGAGAGCGATCTTCGTCATGGCGACGATACGGTCGTGTTCCGTCGGGATCTGCCCCGTCGTGGGATCGCGGGTCACATCGCCGATGGTGAAAATGCCGAATTGCACGTCCGAACCTCCGTCAAGTCGTTGAACAGTCAACTATATTAACGGGTTGCCGCGCCTGGCTATTCCCTACGATCTCGCAGCTGCGTTCACCAGGACCGATGCTCGGTCAGATCGACCACCCGGTGGAACCCGCCCAGTCCCACGCACGGTGGTAGGCCCGATCGAACCACGGTTCCTTGACGTCGCGGTACGACGACGCAGCACGAAGCGGATCGGTCTCGTCTGCAGCAGATCGAACTGCGGCGCGCTTGACCTCCGCGTATTCCTGCAACGCCTCCGCGTCGTCGCGCAACCAGTCGCGCAGTACCAGGGAGAACTGCTGCCCGGGCCAGCCGTCGACCCGCAGAGCCACGCGCGCGGGCCTGCCGGGATCGGCACTGCCGTGCAACCTCATCGACCACACAGCGGGATCGGTCTCGCCGCCCGCACCGTAGGACGGCTTCGGAGTGTCGTGGTCGATCTGCTCGATCCGCGGGAACCCCGCTGCTGCGAGCGGCTCGGCGAGCGCATCGGCAGCCGCCAGATCTGCGACCGTAACCTGCAGATCCAGCATGTCGACCGCGTCGAGTCCCGGGACCGCCGTCGACCCGACATGATCGATGCGCACCGCATGCCCGCCGCAGGCGAGCGCGAGCCGTGCCACGAGACGTTGGGCCTGCTGATCCCACTGCGACTGCGCCGCGACAAGAACCGGCTCGGCGTGCACGACCGTACGGGTGCGCAGGTTCTGCTCGAACGGCACCAGCCGCTCTTCCCACAGTCGGCGAACCACCTCGACGACGGCCGCGGGCTCGCCGGTGTTGTCGAGCCACACGTCGGCAACTTCACGGCGTTGCTCTTCGGTGGCCTGCGCACGGATCCTGGCCTTGGCGTCGGACTCGGGCATTCCTCGCAGGTCCACCAGCCGACGCAGGCGCTCCTGCTCGCCGGCGTGCACGACCGCCACGAGATGGAACGCCGGGGCCATCGAGCCTTCGACGAGCAGCGGAATGTCCTGCACAAGGATCGCATCGTCGGCGGCCGCTTCGACGAGCTCGGCCGTACGACGGCCGACCCGGGGATGGGTGATCGCGTTGAGCACAGCACGCGCGTCATCGTTCGCGAATGCCTTCTCAGCGAGCGTCGGCCGATTCAACGAGCCGTCGGGAAGCAGGATCCCGTCACCGAATGCGTCGACGAGTTCCGCGAGGCCCTCCGATCCCGGCGCCACGATCTCCCGGGCTATCACGTCGGCGTCGACGAGAACCGCTCCGAGTTCGACGAGCTCTTTCGCCACGGTCGACTTCCCCGCGCCGATTCCTCCGGTCAACCCCATTCGCAACACGCCGCCCAGTCTTGCATCACCGAAACCGGGGTCGAAACCCGGGCTGCAGCAGTCACGTCGCGGTCACGAGAGGGTCACAAGCCGATCGCGAGATCCCGACTATGAGCGAAACACGCCTCTCACCTGCGCCAAATGCGGCACTCGAGCCTTTCCGTCGGTTACCGTCGTTGAGAAGCGTCCGACCACGGAATCCAGTCCACTCGAGAAGGCAAGAATGCGATCCTCCCAATCATCACCCGGTCGGCATCGCCTCGGTATGGAAAACGGTGTTCACTGCATCCTCATCCCCGAGGTGGCCTCCGCGCTCGCGGAGCACCGGCGCACTTGGTTCACGATGCTCCTGAGCAACGCACGGCACAGCCAGGCCGCCATGCGTAACCGCGCAGCTGCACTGCCGACACAGTGGGCAACTCCCGCTACGGGCTGACCACCCCGGAAAGCGTCCATACCACCGCGGATTCCGAAACACGACCCGACCGACGCCCCCTCCCGCCCAGGGAGGGGGCGTCGGCATATCCACTGGGTCACTCCCCACCGCCACCGCCGAGGGATCCCCCTGGAATGCGGAAGACCCCGCACCGAATGGTGCGGGGTCTTCCGTGAAAAACACGCTATCAGGCGTTGCCCGACAGCTTCTCGCGCAGTGCAGCGAGCTGGGCGTCGCTGGCGAGCGAGCCCCCACCACCGGTGGTGGTGGCGGTCTCGGTATCGCCCGTCTCCGGAGCCGAATCCGAGGAGTAGTTGCTGCTGGACACGCCGGCAGCAGCCTCGGCGGCCTCGTCGGCAGCCATCTTCTCGATCTGAGCGGTGTGCATCTTGTGACGACGCTCGGCCTCCGCGTAGCGGGACTCCCACTCCTCACGCTGCTTCTCGAAGCCCTCGAGCCATTCGTTGGTCTCGGAATCGAAGCCCTCGGGGAAGATGTAGTTGCCCTGCTCGTCGTAGCTGTCGGCCATGCCGTACTTCGACGGATCGAACTCTGCGGTGTAGTCCTCGTTCGCCTGCTTCAGCGACAGCGAGATACGACGACGCTCGAGGTCGATGTCGATGACCTTGACCATCGCGTCGTCGCCGACTGCGACAACCTGGTCCGGGACCTCCACGTGGCGCTCGGCCAGCTCGGAGATGTGCACGAGGCCTTCGATTCCCTCTTCGACGCGCACGAACGCACCGAACGGAACCAGCTTGGTGACCTTGCCCGGGACGATCTGGCCGATCGCGTGGGTGCGGGCGAACTGACGCCACGGGTCTTCCTGCGTCGCCTTGAGCGACAGGGAGACACGCTCGCGGTCGAGATCGACGTCGAGAACCTCGACGGTGACCTCGGTACCGACCTCGACAACCTCGGACGGGTGGTCGATGTGCTTCCAGGACAGCTCGGAAACGTGCACGAGACCGTCGACACCGCCGAGATCGACGAAGGCGCCGAAGTTAACGATGGAGGACACGACGCCCTTGCGGACCTGGCCCTTCTGGAGCTGGTGCAGGAACTCGCTGCGGACCTCGGACTGGGTCTGCTCGAGCCATGCGCGGCGCGACAGGACCACGTTGTTGCGGTTCTTGTCGAGCTCGATGATCTTGGCCTCGATCTCCTTGCCGACGTACGGCTGGAGGTCGCGGACGCGACGCATCTCGACGAGCGACGCGGGCAGGAAGCCACGCAGGCCGATGTCGAGGATCAGGCCGCCCTTGACGACCTCGATGACGGTGCCCTTGACGGCCTCGTCCTTCTCCTTGAGCTCCTCGATCGTGCCCCACGCGCGCTCGTACTGCGCACGCTTCTTGGACAGGATCAGCCGGCCTTCCTTGTCCTCCTTGGTGAGGACCAGGGCCTCGACCTCGTCGCCCACCGACACGACCTCATTGGGGTCGACATCGTGCTTGATCGAGAGCTCGCGGGACGGGATGACGCCTTCGGTCTTGTAACCGATGTCGAGCAGCACCTCATCGCGATCGACCTTGACGATGGTGCCTTCGACGATGTCGCCATCGTTGAAGTACTTGATCGTGGCGTCGATGGCGGCGAGGAAATCCTCGGCGGAGCCGATGTCGTTGACGGCTACCTGCGGCGAGGTGACGGTAGTGGAGGCCATGTGTTTGAGTTGCTCCGGACGGGTTGATAGTCGGTTGATTAACGCTTTCGGGCAGGCGGACCGGCGCTGACGTGCACATCGCGCGCGTTCCACCACGAGGACCCTCGCACAGACCGGTGAAGGGCAGAACTCGGGACACTCGCGTGCCCTAGGCTACGCGGTCCGATGTGGCCCCGGCAAACTCACCCGGCAGGAACGGCGTCGCGTTCGGCGAGCATCAGCGTCATCAGCCCGGATTCTTTGCTCTGTTCCTGCATCATCGCGCGGGCAATCCGCTTCACAGGACCGTCGTCGAGCAGAAGATCGGCCGCCCGCGCCATGGCGACACCACCGTCGTGATGTCGCGTCATCAACTGCAGGAACAGGATCTCCGCGTCGCGTCCGTGTGCCGCCGACAGCGCGTCGAGTTCCGCGAGCGTCGCCATCCCAGGCATTCTCGCGCCATCCACCTGATGATCTGCGCCCCCCTGAAGATGTGCGCCATGGGCGTGTGTGGGGCTGTGCCACCACATCGGGTCCGGGTTGATCGGCGGAGACCCCGTCAGCGTCAGCCAGCCGAGCAGCGTCCCGAGTTCGAGTCGCTGCGCGGCATCGATCCGATCTGCAAGTGCAGCGACGGCCGGGTCGACATCCGGCGGCAATCTCACCGTCATCTGCAGTGCCTGTTGGTGATGAGCGGCCATATCCTGAACGAATCCGACCTCGACGTCACTCAACACGGCGACCGAGGCAGCGGGCCCGGGATCGTCGTCTCGCGGATCCACCAGCGGCCGCAACGTCGCACCGGCCCCCAGCAGGAGGAGCGACAGCGCCGCCAGCGCCAGCACTCGGATGGTGATGTTCGGCACCTCGGTACCGGACCTTCCCGTCATGATCCGATCGTCGACCGCTGGTCGGCCGGCGGGGTGTAGATGTCCTCGCTCAGACGCAGCGTCATGAATCCGTTGTCCGAACAGCTGACCCACAGGTCGTTGCCGCGCCATTCCGGCGGCGAGAAGCACCAGTCCGTGGACAGGTCGCCGGCCACCACCATGCCGCTGCGGGGCGACTCCGCCTCCGCGAGATCGAACTGCCCGCCGATCGCGGCCTGCAGCACCGCGGGCGCACTGAGCAGGGGGACACCGATCACCGAAGCGAGAGCATGCGGCGAGTTCGTGCGCTCGAGGTTTCGGGAGGTCATCGCCGGCGGGTTGTAGTAGGCGATCTCCGTCACGTCGAACGGGTTGCCGATATCGAACACCCGGATGCCGGAGGACACCCATCCGCAGGCAAGGGCAGTCGGATTCACCGGCCGGTCCGCCGAACAGTAGTGCGACTCGTAGGCGAACGCCGATCCTCCCATCCCCGACGCGACCTGACTGTCGATGTTCTCCGGCAGGTTGATCTCGAGCTTGATCGAATTGACGATCGTCGGGTTCGTCTCGTCTGCGATGTCGACGAGCTTGACGCCACCCGACCCTCCTTCATCGACCGTGAACAGGTAGGGATGCCCGTCGTAGGTCACGGGGATGCTGTGCTGGGTCGCCCAGCCGTCCGTCCACGACATCGAGGCGACCTGCCGCACCTGGGCACCTGCGTCACGGCGTTGCACGGCACTGGTATCGAGAATCGCCACGCCGCCGAAATTGTTCGACAGGTACAGCCGGTTGCCGTCGGACGAGATCCCGAATCCGTGCCCGGACATGCCCATCCAGCCCTGCCAGATGACCGTCGGGTCTGTCGGATCGGTGAGATCGACGGCGCTGAGCACCCCTTCCGCGCCGGTCGACCAGTAGGTGAGACCGTCCGGCGAGAACCCACCTTCGTGCGCGGTGATCGGGAGCGGCATCCGCAGGTCGGTGCCGGCGCCGGGATTGAGCAGCCGCGGATGAGCGCAGTCGGAGATGTCGTACACCGACAACAATCCCGCTCCGAGCAGCGCAGGTACACCCGTGCCCACCAGCAGTTCTCGTTCCGCGTGCACTTTGAGACTCTCCCAGGTGCCCGCGAGCATCGCAGGCTCGGTGAGCGTCACGGTCGGTCGCGGATCGGCAGGATCGGAGGCGTCGACCACCTGGACACCGGTTTCCGGTCCGACGAGACTGCCGGGGAACATGCTCCCCATGTAGGCACAGTGCCCGTAGCTCGCCGACACGATCCCCGCGCCGTCACCGGCGAACCCGCCGATCCGGGTGATGTTGCAGTCGTAGCCCTCGGTGCTGCGCCCGCTGCCGCGGTCGGCGGCAGGCACATCGCCTGGCAGCCCGGACTCGGGTCGTGAACCCGGCCCACAGTCGGCACGAGCCGCGGCGTGCGCCGCGACCTCACCGATCTCGTGGACTACGCCGGACGAATCCTGCGGAGGCGGACCCGCTGTCGCGATTCCCACCGGCATCAGCACCACCGCGGAAGCGATGACGGCCGCGCAGCGGCCACGAATCGACACAATCCCCCACATGACGTTCCCCCCTCGGCCGTCGGGCGTCGATGCCCCCGCCCCGCGGTGAGTATGTTCGAGCTCACACTCGCACGTCAACGTCTTCCGTTGCTCGTCCCGGCTGCGAACCCCCTACACCGCACGTCCTACGCTGTTTCCCATGTCCGATGCGCCCCTGCCGCCCGATCCTCGTCACGCGACCGCCAATGCCCTGCTCGGCACGTCGAAGGCCGGTCGCGCAGGCGTGGGCAGTCGCGATAGTGAACACGCCAGCCGCACCTGGTGGGACGCCGATGCCGGCGACTACCACCTCACCCACGGCGAGTTCCTCGGAGTGGATTCGGTCGCGGGCGAATTCGTATGGTGCCCGGAGGGCCTGCACGAAGGCGACGTCCGCCTCCTCGGTGACGTCCGCGGTAAGGACATCCTCGAACTGGGGTGCGGGTCTGCGCCGTGCGCACGCTGGCTCGCCGGGCAGGGTGCCCGAGCGGTCGGGCTCGATCTGTCGATGGGCATGCTCTCGCGGGGCGTCGAGGCGATGGACCGGGGTGGACTGCGCGTGCCTCTCGTGCAGGCCGGCGCGGAGAATCTGCCGTTCGCCGACAACAGTTTCGATATCGCGTGCTCGGCATTCGGTGCCGTCCCGTTCGTCGCCGATTCGGCACAGGTGATGCGTGAGGTCGCGCGGGTGCTGCGTCCCGGTGGACGGTGGGTGTTCTCTGTCAACCACCCGATGCGGTGGATATTCCCCGACGATCCGGGCGAGCGCGGACTGGTCGCGATGTTCCCCTATTTCGACCGCACCCCGTATGTCGAGGTCGACGACACCGGAGTCGCCACCTACGTCGAGCATCACCGCACCATCGGCGATCGGGTCCGGGAACTGGTCGCAGCCGGCTTCGAGGTCTACGACATCGTCGAACCCGACTGGCCCGAACATCTCGACAGGGAGTGGGGTCAGTGGAGCCCGTTGCGAGGCGAGATCTTCCCTGGCACCGCGATCTTCTGTGCCCGCATCAGCCCCGCACACGGGCGAGAAATTCGCGGGTCCGCTCCTGCTGCGGATTGCTGAGCACATCCCGGGGCGACCCCGCCTCGACGACGACTCCGCCGTCCATGAACACCAGCTGATCGGCGACCTCCCGAGCGAACCCCATCTCGTGGGTGACCACCACCATGGTCATGCCGCCATCGGCGAGGTCGCGCATCACGGAGAGCACCTCCCCCACCAGTTCCGGGTCCAGCGCCGAGGTGGGTTCGTCGAACAGCATGAGCTTCGGTTCCATCGCCAGTGCTCGGGCTATCGCGACACGCTGCTGCTGACCACCCGACAGCTGGGCCGGATATGCGTCGGCCTTGTTGCCCAACCCGACCTTCGACAGCAGGTCATGTGCCCTCTCGGTGGCTTCGTTGCGACGCATCTTCTTCACCAGGATCGGCGCTTCGATGACGTTGGCGAGCACCGTCCGATGCGGGAACAGGTTGAAGTGCTGGAAGACCATCCCGATGTCGCGGCGCTGTTTCGCGGCCGTGCGCGGATGCAGTTCGTGGAGTTTGCCGCCGCGTTCGGCATAGCCGACGAGTGTGCCGTCGACATAGAGCCGTCCCGCGTTCACCCGTTCGAGATGGTTGATGCACCGCAGGAACGTCGACTTACCCGAGCCCGACGGGCCGATCAGGCACGTAACCTCCCCGCGCTGCACCTCGAGCGAGATGCCTTTGAGCACTTTGACGGCACCGTAGTTCTTGCACACCCGATCGGCCCGCACCATGGGAGCGTCGTCCGGCTCGGTCATCTGGCCTTGCGCGGTCACTTGCGCTCCCCTCCGGGGATGGTCGGGTCTGTCGGCGGCTCCGGTTGGATGACGACGGCCTTGCCCTCGGCGTCCGCGAGGGCCTGGAGCTGACGTGCGGTCAGGTGCCGGGTCATGCCCTTCGAATAGTGCTTCTCGACGAAGTACTGACCGACCATGAGAATGCTCGTGATCGCCAGGTACCAGGTCGCCGCCACGAGGAACAACGGAATCGGCTGGAAGTTCGCGCCCGCGATGTCTCGGGCCCGGGCGTACAACTCGGCGGTGTACGGCACGGCAGCGACCAGCGAGGTGGTCTTGAGCATGCTGATGAGTTCGTTGCCTGTGGGCGGGATGATCACACGCATGGCCTGTGGGAGCACCGTCCGCCGGATCGTCTGCGACCACGACATTCCCAGCGCGGTGGAGGCTTCCAGCTGACCTTCGGGTACCGAACCGATTCCGGCGCGGACGATTTCGGCCATGTACGCCGCCTCGTTGAGCGCAAGGCCGATCATGGCGAACAGGAATGCCGCATTGAGCGACTGCAGATCGATGTGGAAGAACTGGTGCACGAAGGGGATTCCGATGTCGAGCTGCTTGTAGATCGACGGGAACAGACCCCACAGCACGAGCTGGACGTACACCGGGGTACCGCGGAAGACCCACAGGTACACCCACGCCACGGATGTGAGCACCGGATTCGACGACAGGCGCATCACGGCGAGGATCACGCCGAGCACGACGGCAATGAGCATGGCGAGCACGGTCAGCTGCACCGTCTTCCATGCTGCCTCGGTGATCCGGCGGTCGAACAGGTACTGACCGTAGATGTCCCAGCGGTAGGCCTCGTTGGTGGCTGCCCCCCAGGCGAGCAACACCACCGCGATCACCACGAGGGCGCCCGCGATCCACCTGCCGGGGCGACGGAGCGGGACCGCCCGGATCGGTTCCGGTTCGGTTTCGGCCGCGCCGGATTGCGTGTGCTGACTCATCGGAACCCTTCCTCAGCTCGTCGCCGCATTGATCTGCGACATGGTGATCGTCCCCTCGGTCACGCCCCAGCGGTCGGCGATCTGCTGGTATGCCCCCGAGTCGATCAGGTGCTGCATCGCCTGCTGCAGGACAGGGCCCATCGGAGCACCCTTCCCGACGACGAATCCGTAGGGCGCGGCGTCGAACAAGGGGCCGGCGGATTCGAGGCGGCCCTCACTGCGTTCGATCACGTAAGCGGTCACCGGGGAATCGGCAGACAGCGCGTCGACACGGCCGAGGATCAAGGCGTTGGCGGCTTCGTCCTGGCTGTCGTACTTGATCTTCTCGATGGGCGGAAGTCCTGCGTCCGTGCAGGCCTGGCTCTTGGCCGGGACCTCTTCGATGTCTTCGATGGTGGTCGTCTGCACGGCCACTCTCAATCCGCAGGCGTTGTCGGGGTCGACCGGTTCGCCGACGCGCTGGGCCCATTGGATGCCTGCGCTGAAGTAGGTGACGAAGTCGACGGACTGTTCACGTTCGAGAGTGTCGGTGAATGACGACGAACCGAGATCGAAGGTTCCGGACTGCACCGCCGGGATGATCCGGTCGAAGTCCGCCTCGTGGAACACCGCCTCGACGCCGAGCACGTCGCCGAGCGCCTGCACGAGTTCGACAGCAAATCCGACGATGGTGCCGTCGTCGTCCTTGAACTCGTTGGGGGCATACGGCACGTTCGACCCCACCTTCAACTGGCCTGCCGCGGCGGTTGCGGGTGGGAGTTGCTCGGCGAGTGCGTCGACGCGCTCGGCGCGCACCCGTTCGCCGGGAGGGACCGTGGATTCGGAGTTGACGACGCAGCCGGTCAGGGTTGCGAGGACGAACAGCGCTGCGGCGACAGCACCCCCGAGCCGGGTCTGCAGTACACGGGGGTGAGCTGGTCCATCCACAGTCGAACAGTAGACCGGAGGGATCTGCGTGTCTGCAAATCTGCACCGGTCGCTGCGTTCGAGTCGACCCGAGACCATGTCGCGGACGACGCAGCTGCAACTTCGGGATGGTGAGGCGCTCGAGGAGCATGGCTGCGTCTGGTGGGTCGCCGTTGCAGTCTCGTGGGTCGCCGCGCCATCATTGCGCATCATGGTGCAGTCGGTGGAGTTACTACTCGATGATCGGCTCGACGGTCATGTCCGCGAGCAGTGGGAGAGCTTGCGCGTGGCCGGCATCGACAGCCAGGCTCGGGTCCGCACCGAATCCAATCGGCCGCATATCACGCTGTTCGTGGCGGAATCGATCCCGCGGGAAGCGGAAGAGGCTGCGCGTGCAGCCGTCTCGGGGGTCGAGGTGCCTGTGCAGCTCGGGGGCGTAGTCCTCTTCGGAGGCCGTCACGCGACGGTGGGGCGTCTCGTCGTGCCCTCGGCAGCACTACTGGAACTGCACGCCCAGGTGTTCTCTGCGCTCGCACAGTGCCCCGGGATTCCGGCGCATATCCGCCCGGGTGAATGGACTCCGCACGTGACGCTTGCGCGGCGGGTGCCCGCGGACCGGATCGGCGCCGCGGCGATCGCCGCCCACGTCACGCCCGGTGATCCGGCGGGTACCGCGGATCGCATCCGCCGGTGGGACGGCACCGCGAAACAGGAGTGGCTACTCGTGTAACGCCAAGGACATGCTCGGTGGCAGGATCACGATGATTTGTCGATTTTCTGCCACGCTGCGAGGACACTCGATTTCATGCTCCGCAACGTGGTCGTCCCACTCCTTCCGAACATCGAAATGTTCGAACTCGGCGTCGCCTGCGAGGTCTTCGGAAGCGACCTCTCGGCCGACGGCCTGCCTGCATACGATTTCACGCTCGTCGCGGGCAGTACCGAACCCGTCGCCACGAGATACGGCTACTCCATCGATGTACCGTACGACCTCGACCGACTCGATGACGCCGACTTGATCATCGTGCCGCCGGGTGGCACCGCGGCCGGGTCGCTCACCGACCCCGAGTTCGTACACAGCGGCAGTGCGAGTCTTGCCGTCCTCGAGCCATTGTTCGAGAAATTGCGGACCGCGGTCGACCGAGAGGTGCCGGTCGCGAGCCTGTGCACAGGAGCGTTCGTCCTCGCCGCCGCCGGCATCCTCGACGGCCACCGCTGCACCACCCATTGGCGATACGCAGACCGTCTCGCCGCGATGTACCCGTCGGCGCGAGTCGATCGCGATGTGTTGTACGTCGACGACGATCCGGTGCTGACGAGCGCCGGTACCGCCGCCAGCGTCGATCTGTGCCTGCACATCGTGCGCAACGCGCAAGGTTCACACGTGGCCAACACGATCGCGCGGGGCATGGTCGTCCCGCCGCACCGCGACGGCGGGCAGGCCCAGTATGTGGCCACACCGCTTCCCGAGTGCACCGACGACTCGATCGCCCCGCTGCTCGACTGGATCACCGAGCATCTCCACCACGAACTGTCGGTGAATGTCCTCGCGGAACACGCACACATGTCTTTACGGACCTTCGCGCGACGGTTCACGCAGGAAACCGGTACAACGCCTGCTCGGTGGATCCGCGATCAGCGGGTGTTCGCAGCACAGCAGCTTCTCGAGAACAGCGATCTGCCGATCGACGTGGTCGCGGACCGTGTCGGCTTCGGCACCGCGTCGGTGCTCAGACAGCATTTCCTGCGTCTACGGCGCACCACACCCCAGGCGTACCGCCGGGCCTTCCGGTCCGCAGAGTTGGCCCCGGTCGAGTGATGTGAACCGCGCAAGCGCCGCCCCCGGGTGACCGGCCTCGCGTAGCGTGGCGGAAGAAAAGGGGGCGGCTCGCTGTTGCACCCGTCGACACGACCGAACCGAAAGGACCACCGTGGCAACCCAAGCTCTCACCCAGCAGACCTTCGACGAGGTCGTCACCAACAACGACATCGTGCTCGTGGACTTCTGGGCCGATTGGTGCGGCCCCTGCAAGCAGTTCGCACCGACGTTCGAATCGTCGTCGGATAAGCATCCCGACGTGGTACACGCGAAGGTCGACACCGAAGCCGAGCAGTCGATCGCGGCAGCCGCGAACATCCGCTCGATCCCCACGATCATGGCGTTCCGCGAAGGCATCCTGGTCTACAACCAGGCGGGCGCACTGCCGCCGGCCGCACTCGAAGACCTCGTCTCCCAGATCAAGGCTCTCGACATGGACGATGTGCGCAAGCAGATCGACGAAGCGTCGAACGCCCAGGGCTGACCCGATCCACCACAGCGCGGCTCGATTCCCTCTCGGGATCGGGCCGCGCTGCTGTCGATAGGACCTGCCGGCAGACAGTGCTGCGGTCAGTGGGCCGCGGCGTCCCAGCTGCGGCCGTAGCCGACCGACACCTCGAGCGGCACCGACAGTTCGATCACCGAATCCATCTTGCTGCGGACGATCTCCTCGACACGCTCACGTTCGTCGGTGGTGACCTCGAGTACGAGTTCGTCGTGGACCTGCAGCAGCATCCGCGACTGCAGGCCGGCGTCGCCGAGTGCTTTCTGCACGTCGATCATCGCGACCTTGATGATGTCGGCGGCGGTGCCCTGAATCGGCGCATTGAGCGCAGCCCGTTCGGCGACCTCTCGGCGCTGCCGGTTGTCGCTCGTGAGGTCCGGCAGGTAGCGGCGGCGCCCGTAGAGAGTCGAGGTGTAGCCCACCTTGCGGGCTTCCTCGACGACATTGTGCAGGTAGTCGCGCACGCCACCGAAACGGGTGAAATACGCCTCCATCTGCTCGCGAGCATCGTCGGTCGAGATCTTCAGCTGTTGCGCGAGACCGTAAGCACTCAGCCCGTAGGCCAGGCCGTAGGACATCGCCTTGACCCGTCGACGCAGCTCTGCGGTGACCTCTTCGATCGGCACACCGAACGCCCGGGAACCCACGAAACTGTGCAGGTCCTCGCCCGTGTTGAACGCCTCGATCAGGCCTTCGTCTCCGGACAGGTGCGCCATGATGCGCATCTCGATCTGGCTGTAGTCGACGGTCAGGAGCAGGTCGTATCCGTTACCCACCACAAAGCCGTTGCGGATCTGCCGTCCGGCGTCGGTGCGTACCGGGATGTTCTGCAGGTTCGGTTCGGTGGAGGACAGACGCCCCGTTGCCGCGACCGTCTGGTTGAAAGTGGTGTGGATGCGACCGTCGTCGGCCACGGACTTGATGAGGCCGTCGACGGTGGTCTTCATCCTGGTGGACTCGCGGTGCGCGAGCAGATGCTCGAGGAACGGATGTCCGGTCTTCTCGAACAAGTTCTGCAGGGCGTCGGCGTCGGTGGTGTAGCCGGTCTTGGTCTTCTTGGTCTTCGGCATCTCCAGTTCGTCGAACAGCACGACCTGCAGCTGCTTGGGTGAGCCGAGGTTGATCTGCTTACCGATCACCTCGTACGCGGCGTTCGCCGCGACGGTGACATCGGCGGCAAAGCCCGCCTGCAGGTCGTGCAAGTGCGTGGAATCGACCGCGATACCGGTGGCCTCGAGGTCGGAGAGCACCTCGAGCAACGGCAGTTCCATCTCGGTGAGCAACCGCGCAGACTCGATGTCGGCGAGTTCGGAATCGAGCGCCGCAGCGAGGTCGACGACGGCGCGGGCCCGCAGGATCTCGCCTTCGGCGGCCTGCTTGTCGGTGGCGTCCTCGTCGTCGAGCAACGACAGTTGCTGGGCGCCGGTATCTTCGACGCGCAGTTCGCGCTTGAGGTAACGCAGTGAGAGGTCGTCGAGTTTGAAGCTGCGTTGTCCGGGGCGTACGAGATAGGCCGCCAACGCGGTGTCGCTGGTGACGCCGGCGAGACTCCAGCCGCGACCTCGTAGCGCGTGCACGGCCGACTTCGCTTCGTGCAGAGCCTTTTCCACGGCGGGATCGGCGAGCCACGCGGCAAGGGCCGTGTCGTCCTCCGGGGTCAGCGACACTGTCGTCACATACGCGCCCTCGCCGTCGGCTGCCGCGATCGCGACGGCCGACGTGTCGCCCCCGTAGGGGGTGCCGGAGCCGGCGACCGACAGTCCGTGCCGCTGCCCGGCAGGCGCATGTTCGGCCAACCAGGCGGCGAGTTCACCCGGTTCGACGACGCCGCCGCGCACCTCGAATCCCTCGTCGGCCTCGGGTTCGGCCGACGTGAGTGTCTCGAAGAGACGATCGCGCAGAACCCTGAATTCGAGGTCGTCGAACAAGAGGTGGATCCGGTCGCGGTCCCACGGTGCGAGGGTGAGGGCCTCCGGCGCGTACGGCAGCGGTACTTCGCGCACCATCTCGGTGAGCTGACGATTCATCAGCACGTTCGACAGATTCTCGCGCAGTGCGTCACCGACCTTGCCCCGAACCTCGTCGACGCGATCGATCAGATCCGTGAGGCTGCCGAATTCGCGGATCCACTTGGTGGCGGTCTTCTCCCCGACACCGGGGATGCCGGGGAGGTTGTCGCTCGGATCTCCGCGGAGTGCCGCGAAGTCCGGGTACTGCGCCGGGGTGAGCCCGTACTTCTCTTCCACGGCCTCGGGTGTGAAGCGCGTCAGTTCGGAGACACCCCGTTTCGGGTAGAGCACGGTGACGTCGTCCGTGACCAACTGCAGTGCGTCGCGATCGCCGGTGACGACGAGCACCTTGTAGCCGAGCGCCGTGGCCTGGGTGGTGAGGGTCGCGATGATGTCGTCGGCCTCGTACCCTTCCTCCGCCATGACGGGGATACCCATGGCACCGAGCACCTCTTTGGTGACATCGATCTGGCCCTTGAATTCGTCGGGAGCAGCGCTGCGCTGAGCCTTGTAGGGGGCATACATCTCGGCGCGGAATGTCTTGCGGCTCACGTCGAATGCGGCCGCGACGTGAGACGGCTTCTCGTCGCGCAGAAGGTTGATGAGCATCGAGGTGAACCCGTACACCGCGTTGGTGGTCTGCCCGCTGGTGGTTCTGAAGTTCTCGGCCGGTAGCGCATAGAACGCGCGGAACGCCAGCGAATGTCCGTCGAGCAGCAGAAGGGTCGGGCGGTCGTCGGCGGCCGGGGTGGTCGAGGGCGAAGCAGATGCACGGGTCACGCGTGCCAGTCTAGGGACCGGGTACGACGTCCACGACCACCCGGACGAACTGGGCGGTGCAACCCGCGCCGACACTCAGCCGGCGGTCTCCCCCAGGCTCTCGATGATCACCTCGGCGACCTGCTTCATCGTGGTGCGCCGGTCCATCGCCGCGCGCTGGATCCAGCGGAAGGCCTCCGGTTCGGTCATCGCATGCTTGTCC
This sequence comes from Rhodococcus sp. NPDC060086, assembly GCF_042730275.1. NCBI lineage: Bacteria > Bacillati > Actinomycetota > Actinomycetes > Mycobacteriales > Nocardiaceae > Rhodococcus > Rhodococcus sp. NPDC060086. Next base: position 56,947 of record NZ_JBHWWZ010000011.1, on the reverse strand, counting down.
ATCAGCGCCCCCTTGGCCCGGTCGACGAGCTTGCGGGTCTCGAACCGCTCGGACAACCCCTGGACTTCGCGTTCGAGTTCGCGGACTTCGGCGAACCGACTCACCGCCACCTCGATGGTCGGGACCAGGTCGCTCTTCGAAAACGGCTTGACCAGGTACGCCATGGCTCCCGCGTCACGCGCCCGTTCGACGAGTTCACGCTGACTGAATGCTGTGAGAATGACCACAGGAGCGATGCGCTTCTGTGCGATTTCGGATGCAGCGTCGATTCCGTCGCGGCGCGGCATCTTCACATCCATGATCACGAGGTCGGGTTTCAGTTCCTCCGCGAGCTCCACGGCGCGTTGCCCGTCGCCCGCTTCGCCGACCACGTCGTATCCCTCTTCCCGCAGCATTTCGACCAGATCGAGCCTGATCAACGCCTCGTCTTCGGCGACGACGACTCTCTTCGTCGCGGCGTTGTCGTCCTGCGGCACGGCTGTCATGACGGGCCCTTCCCCTCTCGCTGCGGATGCCCCCGTGAGGGAATCGAACGTTAGAAGGGTACCGGTGTTCACGCCCCGTCCATCCATCCCTTACAGTGATCTCCGCACCACGCCCCCGTATCCCAATTGGCAGAGGAAACGGATTCAAAACCCGTCCAGTGTGAGTTCGAGTCTCACCGGGGGCACCACGGGACTCTTCTGAGTCGAAGCAGGTCTGGGACACGCCGTCGCGCCCGGTGCACGGTTCGGCCGGCGATACTGCAGCCACTCCATCACATCCCACCTTCGCCGGACAGGTCACACATAGAGGCACGACACGCCGGTCGGGAATGGTGACCGACTCGAACGCGCGAACTCCTGTCGGTGCCTGCCGCTAACCTGACTGCGGTATCGAACACAGATTCGGACATCGCCGACACGGAACGGACCACGCCATGGCGCATCCCGTCATCCCGCCCACGCATCGAAGCTGTTCAAACGCGGTTCGGTCGCATTCCGGCCGGTCCCGCGGCGACAACGCCCGGGTCCGCGCTGTATGCCGCTCTCAGAATCGTGCGGACAGTCTCGTCATCCCGTTCGGGCGCGACAGCGCGGGCGCAATCGTGTCCTGGGAAGTGACTGCCGGACGCAACCTGCTCGTGCATCAACGCGACACCGAGAATTTCCCCAATCTGCCCCTCACGCTCATGGCGACGGGCGTGCTGTCCAGGCGCACCCACGAGTTGTTCGTCGCCGATCCCCATCATCGCCATCACTGGCTCGCCGGGTCCCGGAACGCAACCGACTGGGGCGCATCCTGGGCGGACACCCCGGAGGGGATCGGTCGCATGCTCACAGAGTTGGACTCAGCAGCCGCCGGACCCAAGCGGCTGTTGCTGCTCGCGGGACTCTCGACGACGATCGCAAAGTTGGATCTCCCCGACCGCGAGCGCCTGACCGATCTGGTGACCACCGCACGAGACCGCAACCTCACCGTCGTCGCAACCAGCAGCGACCATGGGGCGCGGTGGTTCCCGGACGGCCTCATCGCCGCGTTCGACGATGTTCTCGTACGCGACAACGGCCACTCCACGGTGCATCGGAACCCACTCGGCCACGGAGGTTGACGCCCGTAGCCCGCCAGGGTGCGCGGCACCCGGTCTCACCACGTCCTGCCCACGCGCCCTGAATCTCGCAAGACTCGGATCACCGAGTCGAGAAAGGGTTGTCATGGGAAGAACGAAACCGAGAACCGGGCCGAGGTCGTCGGCATGTGGGTGACAGCGGATGGCTTCATTCGCCAGGAGTTGCGGTCCGATGGGCGCTACGACGAGGCCCGTGGAGCACGGCGGAGTGCGTACACCGGAAGTTACACGGTGACAGGGAGCCATCTCGAGTACGTCGACGACAGCGGTTTCACCGCAACCGGAGATCTTCGCGACGGCGTGCTCTTTCATGAGCATCTCGTCCTGTACCGAGAGGACGCACTGTCGTGATCGAACCCAAAACAGTCCTGATCACGGGAGCGAGCAGCGGGATCGGCGCCGCGACGGCACGTACCCTCGCAGACGAGGGCCACCAGGTGTTTCTCGGTGCGCGGCGTACCGAACACCTCGAGCACCTGGTGCAAGAGATCATCGCGGCCGGCGGCGTCGCAGCGTTTCGCAGATTGACTTCCTCCCCCGCGTGAACACGGAGGATTCCTACGCAGCCTCACCAGATGGTGCGGTCTGTTCAGCGGGTTCCTGCTTCACCGGGTCCGCGCATGCAAGCACACGTCTTACGCTCCCTCCACAAGCGTTTACCCTCTCCACCAGCCCGGCGGCGAGCAACACATTCACAGCGGCGTTGTAATCCCGATCCAGCACCAGCCCGCACGACGGGCACACCCACACCCGCACATCCAACGGCTTCTTCCCGTCCCGCACCCCGCAACCCGCGCATACCTGCGACGTCGGTTCCCACCGACTGATCGTGTGCACCACCGCGCCATACCGGGCGGCCTTCTCCTCGATCAACCGGGTCAGCGTCGACCAGCCGGCATCGTGCACCGACTTCGCCACCCTCGTGCGCGCCAAACCCACCACCGACAACCCCTCGAGGGCAACCGCTTGGTTCTCGCGGACCAACCTCAATGCCAGCTTGTGATGGTGATCCAGGCGCGTCTCGCGCACCTTCCGGTGCGCCGCCGCCACCCTCCGACGCGCCTTGTCCCGATTCTTCGACCCCTTCATGGTGCGTGAATACGCCCGCTGCGCACGGGCCACTCCTCGTTCCTTCGACCGCAACCAGCGAGGATTGTCGATCTTCTCGCGAGTACCGTCGTCATAGACGATCACCGCCAGATCCGTCAACCCCACATCCACACCGGCAGCCCGAGCCGGCAGGGTCGACACCACCACCGGCTCCGGCTCGTCGACCACGAACGACACATAGTGCCGGCCGTCCGCCTCCCGGATCACCGTCACACTCGACGGGTCCGCCGGCAACGGCCGCGACGACTCGTACCGCACACGCCCGATCTTCGGCAACCGCACCAGGCCGATACCACCGCCCGGCTCGAGAACCGAGAACCCGGCGTTACGGGTGAAACGAGCAGACTGGCGATGTGTCCGCCTCTTGAACCGCGGCGCACCGACCTTGCGGCCTTTACGTTTCCCGGTGCGGGAATCGAAGAAGTTGGCATACGCGCGATGCAGATCCGCCAACGACTGCTGCAACGGCACCGACGACACCACGGCCAACCACGCCCGTTCGGGAGTCGTTTTCGCGGCGGTCAGCGCCGCCGACAACTCGCTTTTGCCGGGCACAGGGTTTCCGGCTTTGCGGGCGGACTCGCGGGCGGCAAGCGCGTCGTTGAACACCACCCGGCAGCACCCGAACAGTCGCGACAGCGCCCTGTGCTGTTCCCCTGTGGGATAGGCGCGGTAGCGGTATCGCTTCAACACACCAGCACGATAGCATTTGGTGTCATGACTGATGTTGACCTTGTCCGACGTGGTAGACATGCTCTCTGGGATTGTCATGTGCATTTGGTGTTTGTCACAAAATTCCGCCGGGGTGCGTTCACCGGACCGATCTTGGTGGACTGCGAGAAGATCATGCGGAGCACCTTTCCCGGTACCTGTGGGGTGGGCATTTATGGTCCCGCTCGTATTACTGCGGGACTGCGGGCGGCGCGCCGTTGTCGGTGATTGCCGAGTACGTGACGTCTCAACGTCGCCCTGAGTGAAGGTGATTCACCTCCACCGTGAACGATGGAGCACTCTCACCGAGATCGGTAGAAGGACCTGCCCACCGGATCGGTGAACACCATCCGCACGAGATTGTCGGCACTGGTGAACGGCGAGAAGAGCGCCACGGCGAGCGGGTTGCGTGCAACGATGTCGAGCGTCCGATTCAGTACGAATGCCGGGGTGGAATCGAATGTATCCATCAACTGGAGGAGTGCGGAACCGACGGATTCGGGTGCACCTGACCCGTGGATGCTCGGCACCAGCCCAGCCAACCGGTGCAGGTGCATCTCCTTGATCTGCGTCGAGCCGCAACGCGCGAGAGAGGGCGTCGAGAACCTGCACGGAGGGGCTACGAACTGCTCGACATTCTGTGAGCAAATGTGAACAAACATGATCGAATGTGTTTCACAAGGCGTCTGAAGCCGGCCGAGTGGGCGCTCCCACAGGCTAAATGTCGGACCCCTCTGCGAGCATGATCATCGTGACGTACCACGGCCGCCTCGCCCGGCTCGGAGCCCTGCATCCGACGGTGGCCGCCCTATCTGCGCAGGACCGCCGGATCGTGGCGGGCGACCATGGCCAGCAACACGATCCGGTGCGGGACCTCCTCGAGGATCCGACCTCGAGGTGTCGCCGGTTCTACCGCCACAACCATGCGCGCACTTGTGCGATGCGGCCGGTCACCACCACGCAGGACATACCCGAGCTGGAGGTCGGGTGATGGCTCGGTTCGAGATCCCGGACGGATGGACCGCGCAGGCCTACACGTTCACGCTCGACCCGACCCCGGCGCAGGTGCGGGCGTTCCGCTCTCACGCGGGTGGGGCTCGTAAGGCGCACAACACGATGCTCGCTGCCGTGAAAGCGGTGATGAACCAGCGGCAGGCCGAACGCACCTACGGCATCGCCGACGACGAGTTGACACCCGCATTGGGATGGTCACTGCCCGCATTGCGCAAGCAGTGGAACGCCCGCAAGGACGTGGTGGCGCCGTGGTGGGCCGAGAACTCGAAGGAGGCCTACAACTCCGGGTTGGATGCGCTCGCTCGGGGATTGGACTCCTGGTCGAAATCCCGCAAAGGCAAGCGGGCGGGGAAAACCATCGGGTTCCCTCGCTTCAAGACCGCCCGGTCCCGCCGATCGGTGCGATTCACCACCGGCACCATCCGAGTCGAGACCGACCGGCATCATCTCACCCTCCCGAGGCTGGGGCGGCTCCACACCTGCGAATCCACCCGCAAACTCGCCCGCCGGATCGCGGCGGGCACCGCCCGGATTCTGTCTGCCACCCTGTCCGAGGATTCGGCCGGTCGGTGGCACGTCGCCTTTCAGGTCCTCGTGCACCGCGCGGTCGAGGAACCCGCTCATGTGGGACTCGGTGAACCGGTGGTCGGTGTCGACGTCGGCGTCAAAGCCGACTCTCTGATGGTCGTCGCCACACCGGACGGACGCGAACTCGACCGGGTCCCGGCACCGAAGTCCCTGACCGCAGCCCAGGACCGACTGCGGGCCTTGCAGCGCAGAGCCGCGCGGCAGCACGGCCCCTACGATCCGTCGACCAAGACGAAACGACGGCCGTCGAAGCGGTGGATCAGGCAGCAACGCCGGATCGGCCGCACCCACGCGCATGCGGCTGCGGTGCGCCGCGATGTGCTGCACAAGGCCACCACCGCATTGGCGCAGCGGCATCAGGTGATCACGGTGGAGACGTTGAACGCGAGTGGGATGCGTTCGGCGGGGGGTAGTCGGAAGAAGGGCCTGAACCTGGCGCTCGCGGACGCGGCGTTGGCCAAAATTCGGCGGATGCTGTCCTACAAGAGCTGTTGGTACGGCTCCACGCTGGTGGAGGCCGACCGGTACTACCCATCATCGAAGACGTGTTCGGGATGTGGCAGGCGAAAACCAAACCTGACCCTCGCGGACCGAACGTATGTGTGTGAGCACTGCGGATTGACGATCGATCGTGATCGTAATGCCGCGATCAACCTCGCCCGCCTCGGCGAGACCCAGCGCACGGGTGACACGGGGACCGGTACCGGGAGTAGCCCGGCCGCCACCGATTCGGGTGGAGACGGACGTGGAGCCACGCGGGAGTCCGCGACTACGGAAGTGGTCAACGCAGCAGGCGATGAAGCGTCAACCCGGCGCCAGCAGTCGCTGGGTGAGACCGGGACTGTCTCATCGGAAGGTGAGGCTGCCTGATGGGAAAGCAAACAAAGCGTGCTCACGTTTGCTCACCAGAAGGCAACGGTTTCGTTCTCGCCCCCGCTCCAATCGGGTGTAGTAGTCGGAACTGAGCCCCTCGGTGATCGCAACTTCCTCACGCCGAAGCCCCTGGACCCGCCGAGTGCCATAGCTGCGAAGTCCTACCTCCGCGGGAGATACCCGTGCACGACGTGACCGAAGGAAATCTCCGAGTTCGCTGGAAGGCATTCTCCGATGGTAGTTCCGAATCGGACGGCCGTGGGTGGGTGCACTGCACCTACCGAGCGACGAACCGAGGCGCCGGCAAGTCGAACACCGCCGGCCGCTGCGGTACCGCCGCATCACGGTTCCGGAAGGACGGCGTCTCGAGTGTCGTCGCGTACGACACCAGCCGTTCACCACAGCCCCGGAGTTCGTTCACTCACACGGAGTGAAATGCAAGGGATCGGACGCACGTCCCTTCACCACGGATCGTCGGGCACGTTCCTGCCCGTGAAAGGAAGTCCTCATGGCCACAGTCACATTCACAGGAGTGACCCGCCGCTACCCTGATTCCGACCGGGCAGCGGTAGACCGGCTCGACCTCGAGATCGCCGACGGCGAGTTCCTCGTGCTCGTCGGACCATCGGGCTGTGGAAAGACCACCACGCTGCGCATGCTCGCCGGTCTCGAAGAGATCGACGACGGCAGGTTGTTCATCGGCGACAGCGATGTCACAGATGTCGATTCGAAGGACCGCGACATCGCGATGGTCTTCCAGAACTACGCGTTGTACCCGCATATGACGGTTGCCGAGAACATGGGCTTCGCGTTGAAGATCGGTGGAGTGTCCAAAGAGGAGCGCACTCGGCGCATCGTCGAGGCGGCCAGGATGCTCGACCTCGAACCGTATCTCGATCGCAAGCCGAAGGCCCTATCGGGTGGGCAACGCCAGCGCGTTGCCATGGGCCGGGCCATCGTGCGCAGCCCGCAGGTGTTCCTGATGGACGAGCCGCTGTCCAACCTCGACGCGAAGTTGCGTGTGCAGACGCGTAACGAGATCGCGCGGCTCACCCGCACTCTCGGGGTGACCACGATGTATGTCACCCACGATCAGGTCGAGGCGATGACGATGGGAGATCGCGTCGCAGTTCTCGACGGAGGTGTCCTCCAGCAGATCGACACCCCGCGAAACCTCTACGCACGTCCCGCGAACCGATTCGTCGCCGGGTTCATCGGATCACCGGCGATGAGCCTGCTCGATGTCCCGGTCATCGACGGCGGAGTCGACTTTGCCGGCATCACTGTTCCCGTGGAGCGATCGATACTCGGTGCCGTGCAAGCTGATTCCGTGACGATCGGTGTCCGACCCGAGTCGCTGCGACTGACCGGCGACGGGGACGGCATCGACATGGTGGTGGACATGGTCGAGGAGCTCGGTGCCGATGCATACCTGTACGGGCACATGAGCATCGGAGAATCGCGCCATCCGGTCACCGTGCGCACTGATGGCGCGGCCCCTCCGCGTGCTGATTCGGTCGTACGTGTGCGCCCGGATGCGTCGGGTCTGCACGTGTTCGACCACAAGACCGGACTGCGCCTCAGCGCGTGATGCCCCAGGTCTTACATAGAGCGGGTGGGACCGGTAGCGACCGGTTCCACCCGCTCCGGGCAGGACACGACACGTTCGTCAGAGACCGCCGACGAGTTCCTTCAGGTGCGCGACACCGCGCCCTTCGAGGCTCGACCACACGGTATGCCCGGGACCGTCGGGCAGCGCCACCATATTGGGTACACCGATGGTGACGACACCGGCGGCGGTGGCCGATGCCAGCCCCGGCAGCGAATCTTCGATCGCCACGATCCGGTCGAGAGATAGATCCCCCCAGGTGGCACGGAGTTTCTCGACTGCGATCCGGTACGGCTCGGGATCGGGTTTGCCTCGGACGACCATGTCGCCGGTGACCAAGAACTCGAACGTTCCCACCGGCAGAAGGTCCACGATCTCCATCGCGAGCCGCTTCTCACTCATCGTCACCATCACACAGGGGATGCCGACGGCATGCACCTCGGCGAGAAGTTCTCGCGCTCCCGGCCGCCACGGCACCGCCTGCCGGATCTGTCCGATCACGGAATCGAGGAGGGTGTCGATGATCTCGCGGATCTCGAGGCCCACACCGGCATCACGCAACACTGCGGCCGACGCCGGAAGCGCATTACCGACGAGGGCCGACGCCTGCTCATCGCTCCACGCGACACCATACGCTGCACAGAGTTCCGTCTCGGCGCGAAACCAGTACGGTTCGGTGTCGACAAGTGTGCCATCCATATCCCACAAGACGGCGTGTACGCCGGAATCTACCTTGGTCACTATTTCTCCTCGTTGTCCTGATCTGCGGCATCGGTGCCGGATCCTGAATCTGTGCTGTGAAGGGCTGGGTCGACGACGGTGACAGCTACTCCGTGTGACCGCAACGTGCCGAGGAGGTCCGCGTCTGCACCTGCATCGGTGACAAGGTGGTCCACCGCGCCCCAATCCGCGACCTGATGCAGCGACGTGTCGCCGAGCTTGCCGGAATCGACGAGCAGCACCCGCCGCCGCGACGAACGCATCATCTCGGACTTCACCGCGACGATGGACTCCTCCTGGTGGTAGATGCCGTCGACGTCCGCAGTGGTGGTCGAGAAGAACGCGATATCGACACGTACTGCCCGAATCGCGCCGACTGCACCCACTCCGAGAAAAGACTCGTGCCCGACGTCGAAAGTCCCACCGATCGCAGCAACAGTGGGACCGCCCTCGTGCGCGATGCGGGTCAGCGTCGGTAGGTAGTTGGTCACGATGTACAGCTCTTCGACCCCGAGCAGGTGGTCGAGCATCATTGCGGCAGTGGTTGAATCGTCGAGGAGTATGGACTGCCCCGGTCCGACCATCCGCGCGGCGGCCGCGGCGATCGCCTTCTTCTGCGGTACGGCCACGAGACGCCGCAGGGGTGCGCTGATCTCGTATGTGCTGGTACGCGCAACGCTCACACCACCTCGGAACTTACGGACGACACCGCGCCGTTGCAGTTCGTCGAGGTCGCGGTGCACGGTCATGAGCGAGACTCCGAACCGTGTGGCGAGCGACTGCGCCGATTCTGTCTCATCGGCGAGCAGGCATTCGAGGATCGCGTCGAGGCGTTCCCGTCGGGAGTGACTGATGATCCGTTGCGACATGTTCGGTCGACCTTCCTCTGCACTCGTGACGTCGAGAGCTTTATATCACCTTGTTGTGATTAACGGGTCATGAACAGATGCCGAAGAATCACCGGATTTCACTCGAACCCTACCCGTACAGAGTTCGATCAGGAATGCTTCGAAACTCTGATTTCATTGTTCCACAATCACTTTCAATCGTCCTAACAAGACGGCATCCAACCCGACGAGGGCACCGAAGACGCGTTGACGGTTTCGTCACCGAGTGCCACCATGATCGCGGCCCCAGACTTGATAACACTCGATTGATATTTCGAAAGGAGGGTGGACGTGTCCATGACAGCCCAGCGCCCGGCGCGGACGACATCGACAGAGCCTCGTGAACTTCCTGTTGCGGAGCGGGCGCCACACCGCAATCGATCCCGTCGCCGCAGACGGGAGTATTTCCTGTTCGCCCTGTTCGCGTTTCCGAACCTGGCACTGATTGCCGTGTTCGCCTACTGGCCCGTCATCGGAAACGCCTACTTGAGCCTGACTCGGTGGGACATGATCGCGCCGAGTCCCACCTTCGTGGGGCTCGAGAACTACATTCACCTGCTCACCGACCCGTCGTTCCTGCGGGTCCTGCGCATCACGGTCATCTGGGTCGTCGTAATAGTGGGTGTGAGCCTGATCGGTGGGCTCGCTCTGGCACTGCTCTTCACCACCAAGGCGCGCGGGCGATCCGCGGCCTCAGCACTTGCCTTCTCGCCGCACATCCTCTCGGGTGCCGCGGTCGCCGCGGTGTGGCTGTTCCTCTTCGATCCCAACTACGGTCTCTCCCGCGCCCTGTTCTCCCTGTTCGGGCTCGACTCACCGCACTGGACGACCTCCAGCCAGTGGGCGCTGCCGGCACTGCTCATCGTCGCGATCTGGAAGGGTGTGGGCTTCGTCGCGATCGTGTATCTCTCTGCACTGCAGTCCCTTCCCGGTGACGTGCTGGAAGCCGCACGACTCGACGGCGCGAACCGGTGGCAGATCTTCCGGTACGTCAAATTGCCGCTGTTGTCGCCGACCACTCTGTTTTTGCTGGTCACCCAGGTGATCGGGGCGTTCCAATCGTTCGACCTCATTGCGATGATGACCGGCGGCGGCCCCGCCGGCGCGACCACCACGTTGAGTTGGTTCATCTACAACGAAGGGTTCCGCCAGTTCAAGGCCGGATCCGCCGCGGCAGGCGCGATGATCATGTTCGTTCTGCTGATGGTCGTCACGGTCGTCCAGATGCGGTTCGTCGAGAAGAAGGTTCATTACCGGTGACCACCACGATCGCACGCCAGTCGGAACAGTCACCGCCCATCACCCCGGTCGACGCCGCTGCAGGACGCCCCCGCAGGTTCCGGATTCGCAGTCTCGGTGGCACCCTCGGCCTGATTGCTGTCGGCCTGGTATTCCTCGTTCCCTTCTACTGGATGCTGTCCTCGGCGTTCAAACCCGAGGCCGAGATCTACCAGTGGCCGCTGCAGTGGATTCCCTCGACGATCACGTTCGATCACTTCGCACGTGCATGGGAGGCAGTGCCGTTCGGGCAGTTCTTCGTCAACTCCGTGATCGTCACGGCTGCCGGGTCGACACTCAAGGTCCTGCTTGCCGTCTTCAGTGCCTACGCCTTCGCGTTCCTACGGTTTCCGGGCAAGAAGTTCGTGTTCTTCGCGGTGCTCGGCGCGCTCATGGTGCCCGGTCACGTGACGCTACTGATCAACTACATCACGATCGGCAACCTCGGGCTGCTCAACACCTATGCCGGCATCTTCCTGCCCGGCCTGGCCAGTGCATTCGGGACCTTTCTTCTCCGGCAGCACTTCCTGTCGCTCCCCAAGGAAGTCCTCGAGGCCGCCGAACTCGACGGCTGCGGTCACCTGCGCCGGCTCATTCATTTCGTGCTGCCGATGTCGAAACCTGCGGTGGTGACGGTCGCATTGATTGCGGTGATCGACGAATGGAACGACTTCATCTGGCCACTGCTGGTGACCAACACCCTTCAGGCCCGCACCCTCCCGATCGGTCTCATGTTCCTCAAGGAGACCGAGGGCGTCGACCAGTGGGGCCCGATCATGGCGGGCACGAGCCTGGTGATTCTGCCGATGTTGCTGCTCTTTTTGCTCGCCCAGCGCTACATCGTCGACGGTCTCGCCGGTGCGGCAGTCCGCCGCTGACGTCCTTTCGATTTCCCACGCTTCCATCACATTTCGAAACCCAGGAGAAATCCCATGTCGCTGTTCACCCGAGGACGTGCGCTGAGTGCATCGCAGCTCAGCCGTCGCCGCTTCCTGACCATTGCCGGCGGCGCAGCCGCGTCGATCCCGATACTCTCCGCCTGTGGTGCGCCCGGGGGCGGCTCGGCGTCGGGAGGCTTCGCCCAGCCCGACGTCGCTCCCCCGTCCCAGTTCGCGGGACGACAGAATGTCGTGTTCTGGAGTGGATGGTCGGGCACCAACGGTGAAGTTCTCGCGAATCTCATCAACAAGTTCAACGAGTCGCAGCAGGACATCTACGTCGAGGTCCAGGTGTTCCAGGGCTACGACGGCCTGACCGAGAAGTTGTCCGCCGGTCTACAGGCCCGGCAGGTTCCCGAGCTCGCCATCTTCTCCGATGTGTCGTGGAACAAGTTCTTCCTGTCGGGTCATATGGAACCGCTCAGCAGCTATTTCAGCGACACGTGGAACGCCGACACCTACCACGACCGGCTCTATGCCGAAGGCGTCGTGCGCGACGAACCGTATTGGCTGCCGTTCGGCCGGTCGACACCGTTGTTCTACTACAACAAGGAGGTCTTCGCGCAGGCCGGTCTGCCCGACCGCGCCCCCGAGACGTGGGACGAGTTCCGGGACTGGGGCAACCGGATCACCGGCCGCGACTACCGCGGCAACAAGCTGATGATGCGCGCCTACACCGGATCCGACGACTGGTATTTCCAGGGTCTGCTGTGGAACTACGGCGGAGCGCTGTCCGAGGGCTTGGACGTGACGGTCGACTCCGCCGAGGCGATCGCGGCGGCCGAATTCGACCGCGCCTGCGTCAACGACGACAAGATCGGCTACCTGGCCCAGGAGATGAACACCGACTTCACCAACGGACTCGTCGCGACGATCACCAACTCCACGGGATCGCTCACCGGTCTGACCAAGGGCGCAGAGGCCGCGGGCTTCGAACTGGGCGCCGGCTTCCTCCCGGTCGGAGCCGACACCGGGGTCCCTACCGGTGGCGCCGGACTGGGCATTCTCAAGAACGCGGACCCCGAGCGCAAGGCCGCGGCAGCGAAGGTCATCGAGTTCCTTTCCGGTGACGAGCAAGCCGCCGAGTGGGCTGTCGGTACCGGCTACCTGCCCGCGACGAAGGGCGCCACCCAGTCGCCGATCGTCACCTCGCGCATCGCCGAGGATCCCAACTACGGACTCGCGGTGGAGCAGCTCGACCGGGCCCGCCAGCCCGATCCTGCCCGCCTGTATGTGGGCTCGACCATCCTCGAGATGCGCACCGTCATCCAGAAGCTCTACACCGAGAACGCCGACCCCGCGGCCGCACTCGGCGCCGCCGCCGCGGTCATGCGCCGCGACATCGAAGACATCCGTCCGCAGTACGAGGAGCTCGTTGCATGATGACCACCGATACGACACACGATACGACAAAGAGGAACGGCCGCCGCGACACGTATGCCGTCGTTGGACACCGCGGCGCACGGGATATCTCGCCGGAGAACACGCTCGAATCGTTCCGGCTCGCCGAGGAGATCGGCGTCCACGAACTCGAATTCGACATCCGTCTGTCCGCCGACGGTGTCGCGATCGTGTTGCACGACGCGACCCTCGACCGCACCGCCGCTGACGAGGACGGTCGTGGGCTCGGCCCGATTGCAGAGCTGACATACGAGCAGATCAAGGCGGTCGACGTCGGCGAAGGCCGCTACGTGCCGACCCTCGCGGAAGTGATCGCCACGACCACCGTGCCACTGCAGGTCGAGATCAAGGCCGTGGAAGCGTGTGACGAGATCGCCCGGGTCGTGGCCGAGTTGCACCCTGCCGACGCCGAGCGCATCCGGTTCACGAGCTTCCAGCCTGAGGCACTGCGACGCATGCACGCACTCGCACCGGAGATCAGCCGAGGACTGATCACGCACGGCTACCCGGACGCAGAGCGTCACCCGGACGCGATCGAGACGGTGCTCGCCGAGGTCGAGGCCACGGCGTTCTACTGCGGTTGGGAGGGTCTGACCGACGAACTCGTCGCGCGGATCCACATCGCCGGCTACGAGATGGCGGCCTGGCCGGTCCGCAGCCTCGACGAGGTGCGCCGCGGACTCGAACTCGGCTTCAACGGCGGTACTGTCGACGATCCCCGCGCGGGTGTCGAGTGGCTCGCGCAGGCCCGAGAGCAGTCGTCGAGCTGACGCACACGGGCAGGCCGCTCAAGACAGGAAAGGAGCGGCCTGCCCGGCCAGATCGAGCAACGGCTGCGGCAGAATGCCGAGCGCCAGCGTGATCACGGCGGTCACCGCGATGGTGACTGTGGTGAGCACGCTCGGCATCACGATCGCGGGCGCATCGGCCGGAGGGTCGTGGAAGAACATGAGCACGATCACCCGCACGTAGAAGTAGGCGGCGATCGCGCTCGCGACCACACCGACGATCACCAGCGGCACCGCACCGCCCGAGATCGCAGCGCTGAACACGCTCAGCTTTGCGATGAAACCGCCAGTGAGTGGGATCCCTGCCATCGACAACAGGAACAGGGCGAACACGCCGCCGAGCATCGGTGAACGACGGCCGGCCCCCTCCCAGCGGGACAGATCCCACGCTTCACCGTCCGGGTCGCGGACCAGGGTGACCACGGCGAACACTCCGACCGTGCCGATCCCGTAGACGAACAGATAGAACAGCGTCGACGAGATTCCCTGCTCGTTGGCGGCAACGACACCGGTGAGCACGAATCCGGTGTGGCTGATCGCCGAATACGCCAGCATCCGTTTGACGTCGGTCTGCGTCACCGCGAGCACGGCCCCGACCAGCATGGTGGCGATGGCGACGGCCCACAGGATCGGGCGCCACTCGGCACTCAGGCCCGGTACCGCGACGTAGAGCACGCGGAGCAGCGCTCCGAACGCCGCGATCTTCGTGGCGGCCGCCATGAACGCGGTCACCGCGGTGGGTGCGCCTTGATAGACGTCGGGTGTCCACGAATGGAACGGCACCGCACCGATTTTGAACAGCAGGCCTACCGACAGCAGACCGACGCCGATGAGAGCCGTGGTGTCGCTGCCGGTACCCGATGCCACTGTGTCGGCGATACCCGCGAGGGTGATGGTTCCCGAGTACCCGTACAACAACGCAACACCGTAGAGGAAGAATGCCGAAGAGAATGCGCCGAGCAGGAAGTACTTGAGCGCCGCCTCCTGCGACAGCAGCCGCCGCCGACGCGACAACCCACAGAGCAGATACAGCGGCAGCGACAGCACTTCGAGCGAGATGAACATCGTGAGGAGGTCGTCCGACGCGGGGAAGAGCATCATGCCGCCGACCGCGAACAGCATCAGCGGAAACACCTCGGTGCGGGCGATCCCCGCCTGGGCAGCTTCCCGTTCGGCGGCGCTGCCGGGTACCGACGCGGCCTGCGGAGTGAACGCGTCCGTTCGAGTCCGTGTCGATCGAGCGCCGACGGAAGCTATTGCGGCATCCACCGTCGCCCGCGCGCCCTCGACACCCCGTTCGGCGACGAGCGCAACCGCGAGAATCGACACGATCAGGATCGCACCCTGCAGGAACAGGGCCGGGCCGTCGACAACGACTGCACCGGCAACCGTGGTGGTCTCGGTTCCGGCGAGCAGCACCACCGCGACGAGTGCCGCGATCAGGCCACCGAAAGCCAGCACCAGGTGGCTCGCGTAGCGTCCGCGGGTCGGTGCGAATGCTTCGACGATCACCCCCGCAACAGCCACACCGAACACGATGAGCATCGGACTGAGCACGCCGTAATCGATGGCGGGAGCCGGCAACGATTGGGCGAGAACCACTGTGCTGTCGACGCTGTCGAAAGACCTCACCGGTGTGCACCTCCTCCGGAGCCGATACCGGCTTCCCTTTCTGCCACGGGCCGCTCGGGTGGCACGAGCGGTTCGGGATCCTGTTCGCCGACGATGACGAGGGTGTGGTCGACCGCGGGGGTGATCACGTCGAGCACCGGTCTCGGGTAGACACCGAGGACGATCAACAATGCGATGAGCGGCGCGACCACGAGGATTTCGCGGGGCACCAGATCGGTGATCGACGTTCCGTGCCCGTCGCCCGGGTCGTCGGCCGATGAGCCGCCGTGCACCGGCCCACCCATCATGCGCTGGTACAGCCAGAGCACGTACATCGCAGACAGGACCAGCGCGATGGTCGCGATGATCGCCGCGACCTGATATCGCGGATAGGTGCCGACGAAGACGAGGAATTCGCTGACGAACGGCGCGAGACCCGGCAATGACAGGGTGGCAAGCCCCGCCACGAGGAACGTGCCCGCGAGGATCGGTGCGATCTTCTGGACACCGCCGTACGCCGCGATTGCGCGGGAACCGCGCCGCGACACCAGGAACCCTGCGATCAGGAACAACGCCGCGGTGGAGATGCCGTGGTTGACCATGTACAGCGTCGACCCCGCCTGGCCCTGACTGGTCATCGCGAAGATACCGAGAATGATGAACCCGAAGTGCGAGATGGAGGTGTACGCGATCAGTCGCATGACGTCGGTCTGCCCGATCGCGAGCATCGCGCCGTAGACGATGCCGATCACCGAGAGGGTCACGATGAACGGCGCGAAAAACGTCGAGGCATCGGGAAACAGCTGCAGGCAGTACCGCAGCATGCCGAACGTACCGACCTTGTCGACCACCGCCATCATGAGCACCGCGGACACCGGTGTGGTCTGCACCGCCGCGTCGGGAAGCCAGCCGTGCAGCGGCCACAGTGGGGCCTTGACGGCGAACGCGAACATGAATCCGAGGAACAGCGCGTTCAGTACCGCAGGAGTCGCGCCGAGTTCACCCGTTGACGCGGCTTCGACGATGCGCCGGAAGTCGAAGGTGCCGACCGTGCCCGACTCCCCCAGCCCGGCCTGCGCGGTGACCACATACAGGCCGATGACGGCCGCCAGCATGATCAGGCCACCGAACAGGTTGTAGATCAAGAACTTCACCGCGGCTCGGGAACGCTGGGTCCGCTCGCTTCCGCGACCACCGAACCCGCCGATGAGGAAGTACATCGGAATGAGCATCGCTTCGAAGAAAACGTAGAACAGCAGGATGTCGAGCGAGACGAAGGAGATGAGCACCATCGCCTCGACGAGCAGAATCAGCGCCGTGTAGGTGTGGGCGGCGCGGGGCCTGGATGCGGGCGCGGCCTCCGCGATAGCGTGCCGGTCGTCGTGCCATCCGGCGATGAGAAGCAGCGGCACGAGCCCCGTGGTCAGCAGCACGAGCACCAGCGCGATGCCGTCGATGCCGAGCGTGTAGCCGGCGCCGAACGCGGGAATCCACGTGTGCGATTCGACGAACTGGAACTGCTCGCCACCGGGTTCGAAGATCGCCGCGAGCACCACGGCGACCGCGAGGGTCAGCACCCCGGCGACGACGGCAACGCTCTTGGCGAGGGTCCGCATCCGCGCGGGCAACGCGAGGACGAGGACGGCACCGACGACCGGGAGCACCCACAGGATCGTCAACCACGGAAATTCGTTCATGCTCGGTTCACCCCCTCACAACCGCACCAGCATCAGCGCTGCGACCACGACGGCCGCACCGGCGAACATGTACAGCGCATACGACCGGACGAAGCCGGTCTGCAGGCGACGGAGCGAACTCGACAGCCCAGCGATCGCGCCCGAGGTACCGGAGACGACGCCGTTCACACCGGTGTTCTCGACTGCCACCAGAGTGCGCACCATTGCCTGGCCGGGGCGCATGAAGGCCGCTTCGTCGAATGCGTCGCCGTAGAGGTCCTTGCGTGCGGCGACGGTCAGCGCCGACACGTCATCGGGCGCGGTCTCGGGGATCTGGCGCCTCGCGTACTCGCGGTAGGCGAGCGCGACACCGACGAGGACCACCGCGAGGGTCATGAGCGTGACCAGCCACACCGGAAGGCCACCTTCGTGATGCTCGGACCCGACAACCGGTTCGAGCCAATTCTGCAGCGACCCACCGAGAACGAGGAGCCCACCGGCAGCGACGGAACCCATGGCGAGCAGGATCATCGGCCACACCATGATGCCCGGGGATTCGTGCGGATCGGCATCGCCGCGCCACCGACGCTCCCCGAAGAACGTCATGATCATCACGCGGCTCATGTAGAACGCGGTCAGGCCCGCGCCGACCAGTGTGGCGACACCGAGGATCACACCCTTGGCACCGGGCTCGGCGAACGCCACCTCGATGATCTTGTCCTTCGAGAAGAAGCCGGCGAACGGTGGGATTCCGATGATCGCCAGGTATCCGAGACCGAACGTGATGAAGGTGAGGGGCATGAGTGTGCGCAGCCCGCCGTAGCGTCGCATGTCGGTCTCGTCGTTCATTCCGTGCATCACCGACCCGGCACCGAGGAACAGCCCGGCCTTGAAGAATCCGTGGGTGAGCAGGTGCAAAATGGCGAAGGCGTATCCGGCCGGGCCGAGTCCCGCCGCAAGCACCATGTAGCCGATCTGGCTCATCGTCGACGCGGCGAGCGCCTTCTTGATGTCGTCCTTCGCGCAGCCGATGATCGCACCGAACAGCAGGGTCGCGGTGCCGACGATGACGACCGCGAGCTGCGCAACGGGCGCCGCGTCGAAGATCGCGTGGGCGCGGGTGATGAGGTATACCCCCGCGGTGACCATCGTCGCGGCGTGGATGAGCGCGGAGACCGGAGTGGGGCCCTCCATCGCGTCGCCGAGCCACGACTGCAGTGGCAGCTGCGCGGATTTCGCGCATGCGGCGAGGAGCAACGCCAGACCCAGTGCGGTGAGTGTTCCTTCGCTCGCGGCGGGTACTGCGGCGAACACCCCGTCGTACGAGAGGGTGCCGAAGGTCGCGAACATGACCATGAGGGCGACGAGCAGGCCCATGTCGCCGACCCGGTTGACGACGAACGCCTTCTTCGCGGCGGTCGCGGCAGTGGGTTTGTGCTGCCAGAACCCGATGAGCAGGTACGACGCCAAGCCGACGCCCTCCCAGCCGAGATACAGGCCGAGGAAGTTGTCGGCGAGCACGAGAAGCAACATCGCTGCGAGGAACAGGTTCAGATAGGCGAAGAAGCGGCGTCGAGCATCGTCGTGCGCCATGTAGCCGATCGAGTAGAGGTGGATCAG
Source organism: Rhodococcus sp. NPDC060086 (assembly GCF_042730275.1). NCBI lineage: Bacteria > Bacillati > Actinomycetota > Actinomycetes > Mycobacteriales > Nocardiaceae > Rhodococcus > Rhodococcus sp. NPDC060086. Next base: position 38,514 of record NZ_JBHWWZ010000011.1, on the reverse strand, counting down.
CGACCCGACACCCGTGATCAGCAGGACGAAGCACATGGACAGCTGGTCGAGTTGCAGTCCGAAGTCGACCCGCAGACTGTCGACGGGCACCCAGACGAACAGGGAATTCTGCACTGTTCGTTCGGCGGCGGCGGCACCGAGCATGTCGGCGAATGCAACCAGTCCGAGTACGAAGGAGGTGATCGCCGTGGCGCATCCGAGCAGATGTCCCCACGTGTCGCTGCGGCGCCCGGCCAGCAGCAGCACGACGGCTCCGGCGAGCGGCAGCGCCGGAATCAGCCAGATGATCGTGGCGATCGACGAGCTCATGACGCACGTCCTCTCGTCGCTTCGTGGGCAGTCACACTCACCGTCCTGACGGTCAGTATTTGAGTAGATTGGCGTTGTCGACGGACGCCGAACGGCGGGACCGGAAGATCGTGACGATGATCGCGAGTCCTACCACCACTTCCGCGGCGGCAACGACCATCGTGAAGAACGCGAACACCTGGCCGTGCAGGTTGCCGTGCATCCGAGCGAAGGTGACGAACGCCAGGTTGGCCGCGTTGAGCATCAGTTCGATACTCATGAACACGACGATCGCGTTGCGCCGCAGCAATACTCCGGACGCACCGATCGTGAAGAGCAGCGCCGACAGATACAGGTAGTTCTCCGGGTTCACGCCCCATCCCCCTCCTCTGCGGTCTTCTGCGCTGGGTCGTCCGCCTTCCGGCTCTCCGTCTCCACCGGACCGGGAACACCTAGATCGGATGGCTGCCAGTTGCGGCCGATCCGCTGCAGCAGTGGGCCGACGGACTCGTCGGAGAAGGACCCGTCGGGCAACAGCGCGGGGGCATCGGCCGCATTGTGCCGGGCGTACACGCCAGGCGACGGCAACGGTGTGACGCGACCGCCCTCTCGGAACCGGCGTTCCGCGCGTTCCCGTTGCGTTTCCCGAGGCCGTACACGTTCGCGGTGCGCGAGCACCATCGCACCGACCGTCGCGGTGATCAGTAGCGCGCCGGTGAGTTCGAAGGCCCACACGTAGTCGAGGAAGAGCAGTTCGGCGAGTGCTTCGACGTTGCCCGCCGCGTTGGCGTCGTCGAGACCGACGAACGTCGTGGTCGCGGCGTTGCCGAGGCCGCCGATGAGCAGGAGCCCGAATCCGACCCCCACCACGATGGCGAGTACACGTTGCGCCCGAAGGGTTTCGACGAGCGAGTCGGACGAGTCGATACCCACCAGCATGAGCACGAACAGGAAGAGCATCATGACCGCGCCGGTGTAGACGACCACCTGGACGACGCCGAGGAACAACGCGCCCTGCGCGATGTAGAAGAGGGCGAGCACGATCATCGTCATGGCGAGGAAGATCGCAGAGTAGACGGCTCTTGCGGCGCCGACGACGCCGAGCGCCCCGATCACCGCGACCGTGCCGAGAATCCAGAACTGGACCGCTTCACCGGTCGAGGTGGCCTCGGCCGCGAGGACGGCGGCGCTCACGACGACTGCTCCTCGTCATCGTCGGTTTCGCCTCCGGACGCACCGGGGTCCGGTACGGTGCCGCGGTAGTAATCGTCATCGGTGGCTCCCGGCGCCATCGGGTGCGGTGGTGCCTGCATTCCGGGTTCGAGGGGCGCCAGCAACCGGTCCTTGGTGTAGATGAGGTCGGTGCGGTTGTCGTCGACCATCTCGTAGTCGTTGGTCATGGTCAGTGCACGGGTGGGACACGCTTCGATGCACAATCCGCAACCGATACAGCGGAGGTAGTTGATCTGGTAGTCGAGCCCGTATCGTTCGCCCGGCGAGTAGCGTTCGGTCTCGGTGTTGTCGGCGCCCTCGACGAAAATCGCGTCGGCTGGACACGCCCATGCGCACAACTCACAGCCGATGCACTTCTCCAGCCCGTCGGCGTAGCGGTTCAGTTGGTGCCTCCCGTGGAAGCGGGGCGCGGTGGGTGTCTTGACCTCGGGATAGAACTCGGTGTTGGGCTTTTTGAACATCGTCGACAGGGTCACACCGAAACCCGCCAGCGGGCCCAGAAATTCAGACATCGCTCGACTCCTTGGGTGTGGATGGTGCAGCGGGGACGGGGATCGGCGGCACCGGGAACCCTCCGGCCATCGGGTCGAATCCGGACCCGGCCGGCGGGACGGTCATGGACCGGCTTCTGTCGCGGCGGCGGGAACTGACCGTCACGCAGGCGAACAGCACTGCGGTGAGAAGCACACCTGCGACGACGAGGGTTGCCGATTCCGGTACGACGTCGTCGGCGGCGAGTTGCCGCACGACGGCGACGACCATCACCCAGATCACGGCGACGGGAATGAGCAGTTTCCATCCGAGAGCCATGAATTGGTCGTATCGCAGGCGTGGGAGGGTACTGCGCAGCCACACGAAGACGAACAGCACACCCCACACCTTGAGGACGAACCACAGCACGGGCCACCAGCCGGAATTCGCCCAGCCGCCCATGTTGAACGGCCACGGTGCGTGCCAGCCGCCCAGGAACATCGTGGTCGCCAGCGCCGAGACGGTGATCATGTTCACGTACTCCGCAAGCATGAACATCGCGAAGCGCAGCGAGGAGTACTCGGTGTGGAAACCGCCCACGAGTTCACCTTCTGCCTCGGGGAGGTCGAACGGTGCGCGGTTGGTTTCGCCGACCATCGACACCGAATAGATCAGGAACGACGGGAACAGCAGCACGACGTACCACAGGCCCTCCTGCGCGGCGACGATGCCCGAGGTCGACATCGTGCCCGCAAGCAGGAACACCGCAGCGAAGGTCAGGCCCATCGCGATCTCGTAGCTGATCACCTGCGCCGTCGAGCGCAGGCCGCCGAGGAGCGGGTAGGTGGATCCGGAGGCCCAGCCCGCGAGGACGATGCCGTAGACCCCGACCGAGGTGACCGCGAGGATGTAGAGGACGGCCACCGGAAGATCGGTCAGTTGCAGCGGCGTGGACTGCCCGAACACCGAGACGACGGGTCCGAACGGGATCACCGCGAAGGCCATGAAAGCGGGTGCGGTCGCGATCACCGGTGCAAGCAGGTAGATCGGCTTGTCGGCCCCGGTGGGGATGATGCCTTCCTTGAGGCCCAGTTTGATGCCGTCCGCCACGGTTTGGAGCAGGCCTTTGGGGCCGACCCGATCGGGACCGACGCGCATCTGCATCCACGCCATGACCTTGCGTTCGGCGAGGATCAGAACGAGGGTCGTCAGGACGAGGAACGCGAAGATCACAAGCGCCTTGGCGATCACCAGCCACCACGGGTCGGTACCGAACATCGACAGGTCGACCGATCCTGACCCGGTCATCGTTGCGCCTCCTCACCGACGGACGCTTCCCCACTGACGGGCACTGTGGCGCGGATCCGCACGATCGCGCCCGCGTCGACGGCAAGGCGTTCGTGCACCTCGGAACCTTCGGACGCGAGGGGGATCCAGACCACGCGATGCGGGAGTGCATCGATCACGAGTGGAAGGGTGATCTCGCCGCGCTCCGTCGCCACCGTCAGCGGGTCGCCTTCGCGCGCGCCGATCTCGTCGGCGGTCGCGGCAGACAGACGTGCGACAGATGCCCGTGCGGTCCCGGCGAGGTTCGGCTCGCCGTCCTGCATGCGCCCGGCATCGAGGAGTAACCGCCATGTCGACAGAACAGCCTCACCCAGAACAGGTTTCGGAACCTCGCCCCGCAATGCCTCGGGGAACTCGGAGACGGTGCTGCGCCGCTGCCCCAACGCGACGAGTTCGGTTCGGGCCGCTGCCACGTCGGGTAGTCCGAGCGGAACGCTCATGGCCTCGGCGATCGCATCGAGGATTCGGAGGTCGGACAGCGCCCCGGTATCGGGCAGCGCGGTGGGGAACGGCCGCTCACGGCCCTCCCAGTCGATGAAGGTGCCGGCCTTCTCGGCGACGGGAGCGACCGGGAAGACGACGTCGGCCCGGTCGGTGATCTCGCTGCGGCGGATTTCGAGACTCACCACGAACCCCGCGGCGTCGATCGCCGCGCGAGCTGCCGGCGGATCGGGTAGATCGGCGACGTCGACACCCGCGACCACCAGCGCGGGCAGTTCCCCCGCTGCCGCGGCGCCGAGGATGCCCGCGGTGTCGCGACCCGGCGCCTCGGGTATCGGATATTCAGTGCCCCAAACGGATTCGATCTCGCGCCGCGCCTCGGGATCGGCCACCGCCCGTCCTCCGGGGAGCAATGTAGGAAAGGCTCCGGCTTCGAGTGCCCCTCGATCTCCCGCGCGTCGCGGCACCCACGCGAGCCGCGCACCGGTGTCGTCGACGAGGCGCGCAGCCGCGGTCAGCGCACCGGGTGCTGCGGCGAGCCGCTCGCCCACCAGGATGATCGCGCCTTCGCGTCGCAGTTGCCCGTCGAGTTCCGGGTGCGTACCGGTGCGCAGGTCGTCGAGCGTCCGAGCTTCGCCGCCAGGAACGCAGTCGAGGAGGGTTCCGGACATCTTCCGCAGTCCTCGGCTCGCGTGCGACGCGACCGAGAACACCGCCGTGCCACCCTTCCGGACGGCCTTGCGCAGCCGCAGGAAGATCAGCGGTGATTCCTCTTCGGGTTCGATACCGACGAGAAGCACGACCGGGGCCTTTTCGAGGTCGGCGTAGGTCACCGACATGCGTGTACCTGCGATCCGGGTACCGAGGAAGCCGGTCTCCTCCGAGGTGTGCAGACGAGTCCTGAAGTCGATGTCGTTGGTGCCGAGCGTGATTCGAGCGAATTTCGCGTACGCGTAGGACTCTTCCCAGGTGAGACGTCCGCCGGTCAGCACACCCGTGTTGCCGCGAGCGGCAGCGAGCCCCCGGGCAGCGACGGTGAGCGCCGCGGGCCACGACGCCGCGACGAGCGCTCCCGTGGAGTCTCGGACGAGCGGCCCGGTGAGCCGGTCGGGTTCGGTGGCGTAGGTGAACGCCCACCTGCCCTTGTCGCAGTTCCACTCCTCGTTGACCTCGGGGTCGTCGCCCGCGAGACGGCGCATCACGGTTCCACGACGGTGGTCGGTGCGTTGCGCGCACCCACCGGCGCAGTGTTCGCACACGCTCGGGGTCGAGACGAGATCGAAAGGGCGGGCCCGGAAGCGGTACGCGCTTCCGGTCAGCGCTCCGACGGGGCACACCTGCACGGTGTTTCCGGAGAAATACGATTCGAACGGTTCCTCGGTGTAGATACCGACCTGTTGGAGGGCGCCACGGTCGAGCATGTCGATGAAGCGGTCGCCCGCGATCTGGTCGGAGAAGCGGGTGCAGCGGGCACACAGCACGCATCGTTCCCGGTCGAGGAGTACCTGCGACGAAATGGCGATCGGTTTGGGATAGGTGCGTTTGACGTCGTCGAAGCGAGTCTGGGGCCGGCCGTTGGACATCGCCTGGTTCTGTAGCGGACATTCGCCGCCCTTGTCGCACACGGGGCAGTCGAGGGGGTGGTTGATCAGGAGGAGTTCCATCACGCCCTGCTGCGCCTTGTCGGCGACGGGTGACGTGGCCTGCGTGCGCACGATCATGCCTTCGGTGGCCACCGTGGTGCACGACGCGAGCGGCTTGCGTTGGCCTTCGACTTCGACGAGGCACTGGCGGCAGGCGCCGACAGGATCGAGGAGTGGGTGGTCGCAGAATCGGGGGATCTGGATGCCGATGAGTTCGGCAGCCCGGATCACGAGGGTTCCTTTGGGGACGGAGAGTTCGGTGTCGTCGATGGTGACGGTGACGAGATCGACGGGGGTCGTGTCGCCGGCTCCGGTTTCCGCTGCGGCGGTCATGAGTGCTCCTCTCCGGTCGCGTGCACAGACGACAGGGCTGCCAGGTGCGGATCGAACGGGCATCCCCCGCGCTCGAAATGCGCGACGTATTCGTCGCGGAAGTAGGCGAGCGACGACGTGATCGGGCTCGTGGCTCCATCCCCGAGCGCGCAGAAGGCACGTCCGAGGATGTTGTCGGCGATGTCGAGCAGCTTCTCGAGGTCGGCTTCGGTGCCGCGCCCGTGTTCGAGGCGGTGCAGGATCTGTTCGAGCCAGAACGTACCCTCGCGACACGGGGTGCACTTGCCGCACGATTCGTGTGCGTAGAACTCCGTCCACCGCAGCACGGTGCGGACCACGCAGGTGGTGTCGTCGAAGATCTGCAGGGCGCGGGTGCCGAGCATCGATCCGGCTTCGCCGACATGCTCGTAGTCGAGTGGGACATCGAGGTGCTCGTCGGTGAAGATCGGGGTGGACGAGCCTCCGGGTGTCCAGAACTTGAGTCGGTGCCCCGGGCGCACACCTCCGGCAAGGTCGAGTAGTTCGCGCAATGTGATACCGAGCGGCGCTTCGTACTGGCCGGGGTTGTTCACGTGTCCCGAGAGCGAGAACAGTGCGAATCCCGGGGATTTCTCAGTGCCCATCGAGCGGTACCACTCGACACCGTTGCGGATGATCGGCGGCACGTTTGCGATCGATTCGACGTTGTTGACCACGGTGGGGCAGGCGTAGAGGCCGGCGACGGCGGGGAACGGGGGTCGCAGACGCGGCTGGCCGCGGCGGCCTTCGAGGGAGTCGAGAAGGGCTGTCTCCTCGCCGCAGATGTACGCACCCGCACCGGCGTGGACGACGAGTTCGAGGTCGTATCCGGACCCGAGAATGTCGCGGCCGAGGTATCCCGCGTCGTAGGCCTCGGCGACCGCGGCCTGCAACCGGCGAAGCACCGGCACTGCTTCTCCGCGCAGATAGATGAATGCGTGTCGCGCGCGGATCGCGTACGCCGAGATGACGACGCCCTCGACGAGCGCATGGGGCGTCGCGAGCATCAGCGGCATGTCCTTGCAGGTACCCGGTTCGGATTCGTCGGCGTTGACGACGAGGTAGTGCGGCTTCTCGTCGCCCTGCGGAATGAACGACCATTTGGTGCCCGTGGAGAACCCGGCCCCGCCACGCCCTCGCAGGCCGGATTGTTTGACGTCGTCGATGATCTCGTCTGGATCCTTGCCCAGGGCGATCTGCAGGGCGTCGTATCCGCGGTGGCGTCGGTATGTGTCGAGGGTCCATGACCTGTCGTCGTCCCAGTACTCGGTGAGGACAGGCGTCAAAGTGGAGTCGAGCGGCTCGTCGTGCACCACGGATTCGTCCGATACCGGGGGTGCCTGCATGTGCTTGTCGCGAGCGAGGTGCAGGCCGACGAGCGAGGCCGGACCGGCGCTGCCTCCTGCGTCGAGCGCTCCGGGCCGGTTGTCGGGGAATCCGGCGAGGAGGCGTGAGGTGTCGCGGAAGGTGCGCAATGGAGCCCCGCGCGTGGGTTCCGGTGGTGTTCCGGCCCGTAGATCGTCGACGAGGGCCGTCGCGGAGCTGACGGTGCGGTTGTCGAAGAGTTCCCAGTTGACGGTCATCACCGGCGCGTAGTCGCAGGCGGCGTTGCATTCGATGTGTTCGAGCGTGATCGCGCCGTCGGGTGTGGTGCCGCCGCTGTCCACACCGAGCCGGTCGCAGAGCGTGGCGTAGATGTCGTCGCCGCCCATGGTCGCGCACAACGCGTTGGTGCACACCCCGACGTGGTAGGTGCCCGTGGGGGATCGGCGGTACATCGTGTAGAACGTCGCGACGGCGGCGACCTCCGCGCCGGTCAATCCGAGGTGGCCTGCGCAGAATTCGATGCCGGCGGGGGTGATGTAGGTGTCCTCGGACTGTACGAGATGCAGCAGCGGCAACAGCGCCGATCTGCTGTGCGGATACCGGGCGATGATCTGCACGGCGTCGGCGTCGAGGCGGGCGCGGACGTCACCGGGGTAGCTGCGGCGGTCGCCGGGTCGCACCAGCAGGGTGTCTTCCTCGGGCCGCGGGCCGAGCGGCACGAAGACCGGTTCTGCCGGTGTCGGTCCGGGTACCACCGGCACGATGTGTTCGGTGCTCATCGGTCCACTCCCCCCATCACCGGGTCGATGCTCGCGAGGGCGGCGATCACGTCCGAGATCATGCCGCCCTCGCACATCGCGGCGACTGCCTGCAGATTCGTGAACGACGGGTCGCGGTAGTGCACGCGATAGGGGCGGGTTCCGCCGTCGCTGACCATGTGCACGCCGATTTCGCCGCGGGGCGACTCGACTGCCACGTACACCTGCCCCGCAGGCACCCGGATGCCCTCGGTGACGAGTTTGAAATGGTGGATGAGATCTTCCATCGAGGTGCCCATGATGGTGCGGATATGCTCGAGCGAGTTGCCGAGACCGTCGGGGCCGAGTGCCAGCTGCGCCGGCCACGCGATCTTCCTGTCCTGCACCATCACCGGGCCGGGCTGCAGTCGGTCGAGGCATTGTTCGACGATCTTCAGCGACTCCCACATCTCCCCCACCCGGATCAGGTAACGGCCGTAGCAGTCGTTTCCGGTGTGGGTGACGACGTCGAATTCGTAGTTCTCGTATCCGCAGTACGGTTGTGTCCGGCGCAGATCGTGTGGCAGGCCGGTGGCGCGCAGGATCGGGCCGGTGACACCGAGGGCCATGCATCCGGTGAGGTCGAGGTATCCGATCCCCTCGGTGCGTGCCTTCCAGATCGGGTTGTCGTTGAGCAGCAACTCCATGTCGCGCAGCCTGCTGGGCATGAGCTTCAGCAGGTCGCGGATCTTGGGTACGGCCTCGGGTGGGAGGTCCTGCACGAGGCCACCGGGCCGGATGTAGGCGTGGTTCATTCGCAGGCCGGTGACGATCTCGAACACCTCGAGGACGAGTTCGCGTTCGCGGAATCCGAACAGCATCGGTGTGGTGGCGCCGAGTTCCATGCCTCCGGTCGCGAGGGCCACCAGGTGCGACGAGATGCGGTTCAGTTCCATGAGCATCACGCGGATGATCGATGCGCGTTCGGGGATCAGGTCGGTGATGCCGAGGAGTTTCTCGACGCCCAGGCAGTAGGCGGTCTCGTTGAAAAACGGTGACAGGTAGTCCATCCTGGTCACGAAGGTGACGCCCTGCGTCCAGTTGCGGTATTCGAGGTTCTTCTCGATTCCTGTGTGCAGGTAGCCGATTCCGCACCGGGCTTCGGTGACCGTCTCGCCGTCGATCTCGAGGATCAGGCGCAATACGCCGTGGGTCGACGGATGCTGCGGGCCCATGTTGACCACGATGTGGTCTTCACCCGCGGCACGTGCCGCAGCGCTGATCTCGTCCCAGTCCTGCCCAGCGGCGTCGTAGACGGTCGTGCCGGTATCCGATTCCGTTGCAGCGTCGTTCGTCAACTGTAGGCCCTCCGCTCGTCCGGTGGCGGGATCTGTGCGCCCTTGTACTCGACGGGAATTCCGCCGAGCGGGTAGTCCTTGCGTTGCGGGTGCCCGTTCCAGTCGTCGGGCATCTGGATCCGGGTCAGGGCCGGATGACCGTCGAAGACGAGACCGAAGAAGTCGTAGGTTTCGCGTTCGTGCCAGTCCGTTGTCGGGTAGACGGCGTGCAGGGACGGAATGTGAGGATCGGCGTCGGGTGCGGTGACCTCGACGAGGATGCGGCGGTTGTGGGTGATCGACATCAGCGGATACACCGCGTGCAGTTCTCGATCGGCATCCTCGGGGTAGTGCACGCCGCTGACGCCGAGGCACAATTCGAATCGCAGTGCGGGATGGTCGCGCAGGGTGCGTGCGACCAGTGGGAGGTGCTCGCGGCGCACGTGCACGGTCATTTCTCCTCGGAACACGACGATTTTGTCCACCGCGCTGCCGAACCCGACGGAGCCCGCGTCGTTCAAGACATCCTCGAGCGTGTCGGCGACGTCATCGAGGTACCCACCGAACGGTCTCGGGCTGCTGCCGGGTAGCGAGATTCGGCGGACGAGCCGGCCGTAGCCGCTGGTGTCGCCGGTGTCGCGAACACCGAACATTCCGCGGCGCTCGGCGATGACGTCGGGTGGGGCGGGCGATTCGCGAGCCGCATCGTCGGTCATCGGCGCGGCACCTTCAGCTCGATGAGCGGGCGCTGTGCGAGGGCAGCCTGCTCGGCCGCGCGCACCGCCTCGTCACGGTTGCTTCCGAGCGGCATGTGCTGGATCTTGTCGTGCAGCGCGAGGATCGCATTGATCAGCATCTCGGGGCGCGGTGGACATCCGGGCAGGTAGATGTCGACGGGCACCACGTGGTCGACGCCCTGCACGATCGCGTAGTTGTTGAACATTCCCCCGGACGACGCGCACACCCCCATCGAGAGAACCCATTTCGGTTCGACCATCTGGTCGTACACCTGACGGAGAGCCGGTGCCATCTTCTGACTGACGCGGCCGGCGACGATCATCACGTCGGCCTGACGCGGCGACGCACGGAACGCCTCCATACCGAATCGAGCTATATCGAAACGTCCCCCCGCAGTCGACATCATCTCGATGGCGCAGCACGCGAGACCGAACGAGGCCGGCCACAGTGAACCTTTCCGGGCGAACCCGGCGAGCACTTCGACCGTGCTGAGCAGAAATCCGCTCGGGACCTTCTCTTCGAGACCCATGTCCGACTTCTACCACCTTCGACAGGATTGTGGATCTTATTCGGGCACAATCGATTTACGGAGCACAACTTTCGGGTTCATCCGGTCAGTCCCATGCCAGGCCGCCCCGTCTCCACTCGTAGGCGTATGCGACGAACACGTTGAACATGAACAGACCCATGGCGAGCAGACCGAACACCCCGAGTGCATCGAAGTGCACCGCCCACGGGTACAGGAAGACGATTTCGATGTCGAAGATGATGAACAGCATGGCCGTCAGGTAGTACTTGACCGGAAATCGGCCGCCTCCGGTCGGCTGCGGTGTCGGATCGATGCCGCACTCGTAGGCGTCGAGTTTCGCCCTGTTGTAGCGGCTCGGACCGGCGATACTCGCGACGACCACGGAGAACAGGGCGAACGCGAGCGCGACTGCGCCGAGCACCAGAATCGGCACGTAGACGTTCATCGGCACCTCCGGTTCCGAATGTCGATCCCCGGTCGTGCAGCTGACGGACACTCGATGTCCTGTGAGCCACGGCACACACACTAGTGCTGATGATGCCGGACTTGTCCAGGATTCGACACGCATTCTTCGGAGCGGCGTGTCCGCCTGTTCGGGCTCAACGCAAGGAGTAGGGTTCGCGCCCTCGCCGGGCCGTTCGAGTCAGTGTCCGGGTGCCGAATCGGTGCCGGGAAGCAGGAGCCGGACGACCTCGCGACCGAGTTTCATCGGGTCGATCGGATGCGACACGACGGCCTCGGCCCGCGACCACGATGCGAGCCACGTGTCGTCGGGACGGCCGATGATCACGACGACGGGCGGGCACGGATCGATCTCGTCCTTGAGTTGCTTCGCGATTCCCAGGCCTCCGGCCGGCGCGGTCTCCCCGTCCAGGATCACCAGATCGATCCCCCCGGCATCGAGGTGCTCGAGGACGACGGGTGCCGTGGCCACCTCGACGTACTCGATCGGTGGGAGGTCCGGGTGCAGTGTCGTACCCAGCGCAGCCTGCACTCGGTCGCGCACAGTGGCGTCATCGCTGTAGACGAGGACCTTCAGAGTTGCGGGACGGCTCACAGCATCGCTCACGCGCCCGATGCTAGAGCGTCGCGGACCTCACCGGACGGTTCGGTCGCGCTCGCGCGGCGTGTCGCGCCCGGCCGGGCCGGTAACCCTAGCCGTACGCCCACCAGAATTCGACCATGGGTTCTCGCGCGAGTTCGGAGCCGCCCTCTGTGATGAGCAGAGCCCTGTCGTCGAAACGGTAGGTCACGCCTGCGTTGGTGGCCCTGAAGCCGTCCGCGGTCGCGACCGGATCGTCGATCTCGATGCCGGAGCCATCATCGACGCGGATGCCCTTGTAGTAGAGGCGGTCGACGCCGGTCCGGCACACCACTATCAGCGAGTCCGCGGTGCGCGCGATACCGACAGCCTCGTTGTCCGCGTTGCATCGCGGACCTGCGCCGCCGACGAATCCCTGCGTGTCCGCGTTTGCGACGGTGACGACACTCCGCGGGGGTGTCGCACTGGTTCGTGTGGTCGTGGGCCTGGTGCTCGTCGTGGTCCCGGCGGTCGTGGGCGCAGGTGTGGTCGTGGCCTCCTCGGTGACAGTCATGGTGGTGACCGTCGTGATATCCGTCGATGCACCGGCGAGCGTCCCGGGATCGACCGAATCGTTCCTCATGCTGCTCCAGGCGACGACCGCACCGACGGCGACGAGCGCGGTCACTGCCCCCGCGATGGCACCCAGGCGGGCGCCCCCCGAGGTTTTGGGAGTCGGGGGCGTCGGCACGTTCGGGCCCGACTCACGGTCCGGAAACGCAGCAGGGTCCGAAGAAGCCATGCGATTCCGGTGCGGGCTCGACATCTGCCGCGCAGCAATCAACGCGCCCTGCGCCACCACGGTCTTGGGGTCGTCGAGGGTCGCGACCTGCGCCACCCGCGACAGTTGCTCGTGCACAAGCGGAATCCGAGAGGATCCACCGGTCAGGTAGAGGGCGTGCAGAGACCCCGGCGCCACCCGTGCATCGGTGAGCGCGGCGCGAACCAGGTTCACCGCCGACTCGACCTGCGGGGTGATCAGCGAGTCGAATTCCGGCCGGGTCATCGACAAGGTCGTCCGGGATGTTCCTCCCGTGACAGCGATCGTCGCCGACGGTGTCTCCGAGAGCACTTCCTTGGCAGCGCGAGCCGTGTCGTCGAGCGCCCGGACCGCTTCGATGCTGCCAGTGGCTCCGTCCGTGAATTCGGCGCGTAGCGCAGGATCGCGGTCGGCCACGTGGTCGAGTGCCCAGCGCCGGACCAGTGCGTCGAAGTTCTTGCCTCCGAGCGCGTTGTCGCCACGCGCGGCCACGACGTCGAACGCTCCGGAGTCGGAGACCCGCAGCACCGCGACGTCGGCGGTGCCGCCGCCGAAGTCGAACACCGCGAGCGCAGTGCCGACCTGCAGCGAAGCGGTGCGGGAGTAGTGGTACGCCGCCGCCCGCGGTTCCGACACGGTAGTGATCGCAGCCGGGTCCATTCCCGCACGCGAAGCCGCGTCCACCAGCACCGCGACGGTGGCGTGCGACCACGCCTCGGGGTGGGTGAGCACGACGCGCGCGGGTGGCACGTCGTTGTGCAGCGCCGCTGCCCGGCGGAGCACGCTGCGCAGCACCGCGGCGATCATCTGCGACGGCGTCATATCCACGCCGCCGGTCCGGATGAACGGCTGGGAGATCAGGCGTTTGGGCGCGGGCACGAATCCGTCCGGATGATGGGCCGCGGCATTCTGGGCTGCGTCCCCGGTGAGAATTTCACCGTCGGCGCGCACGAACACCGCCGACGGCAGCAGGTTCGACCGGTGGGTGAGCGAGACCGGATGGATCGTGCCGTCGCCTGCCCGGGTGTGTGCGGCCGCTGTGTTCGATGTCCCGAAGTCGATCGCGAGCCACCACAGGTCATCACTCATGTATCAGGAGACTAGTACTCGAACAGTAAGTTGATCTTGGCGGCGTGTGCTCGCAGATGGTCTCGAAGCCCGCACGGCACTTTCCTCCCGTTGCCCGGGTTGCCGTGGGTCGTGAGGCAACGGAAACCCGTACGACTGGGGGAAAGTTACGCGGTGGCGGCATGGTCAGACCGGGACCCGCACCGGTACCGCGCTCGCCGTCGTCGATTCGTTGCCCAGTTCACCGTTTCCGTTCTCTCCCCAGCAGAACACCTGGTCGTCGACGGTGGTCGCGCAGGTGTGGACGGCACCGGTCGTGATGGCCGTCGCTGCAGCAGGAAGTGCGATCGGTGTCGGTTCGGTCGAGCTGCCGCCGGGAGAACTCGTGTGCTGCCCCCAGTCGGTCGTACCCCAGCAGGAGACGACGCCGTCCTCCGTGAGCGCACAGGTATGCCGCAGCGAGGCCGAGAGCGCAATGGCTCGGCCGGACAGCGAGGACAGCACCGGTTCGGAGTGCGAGTCGTTGGTGCCCTCGCCGAGCTGCCCCCAGCCGTTCTCGCCCCAGCAGTATGTTCGGGCGTCCTCGAGTGCGGCGCAGGTGTGTCCGCGCCCCGCCGCGACGAACGCAGCGGGGCCTGGCAGCTCCACTTGCAGCGGATCGGCGATCGCGGCGTCGGAGTCGTTGGTGTATCCGCGCCCCAGTTGGCCGGAGGTGTTCGCGCCCCAGCAGAAGACATCTCCGACGACGGTGGACGCGCAGGTGTGGTTGCCTCCCGCTGCCAGCGACGTCATGGTGGGCAGGTCGATGCGGCGGGGCGATTCGATCAGGTCGGTCCCCTCCTCTCCGATCTGGCCGTTGGTGTTGCGGCCCCAGCAGTAGCCTTCGCCACCCTCGGTCAGTGCGCACGTGTGGTCCTCGCCTGCACTCAGCGCCGAGACGGGGGCGGGTATGTCGATCCGCACCGGTTCCGTGCTCGGGTCGGTGGTGCCCGTGCCGAGCTGACCGAAAGTGTTGTAGCCCCAGCAGTAGGTCTCGCCGTCGTCGAGGGCAGCGCAGGTGTGCTCACGGCCGGTTCCGAGTGCGGACGCGGGCGCGGAGAGCTCGACCGAGACGGGTGAGTATCGAGAATCTGCGGTCCCGTCGCCGAGCTGACCGGAGGCGTTGAGTCCCCAACAGCTGACATCACCGAAAGAATCTGCGCACGTGAACCATCCGCCGGCAGAGACGGTGAACACATCGTTTCCCGTCGGTGAGGCTGCCGGGACGCCGGCCGCGGCGGCGCCCTCGCCACCGGAATCAGGCCAGTACACCGCGACACCTACTGCGGCGGCGATCACCGCAACCACCGCTCCGAGTGTCGCGAGAGTTCGGGTGGATCTGCGGAGTGGCTTCGACGCATCCGGCGGCCGAGAGGCACGCACCGGTACCGTAGGCGCGGCTGCGGGGCGACCGGAGCGGCCGGTGGCGATGAGCGCACCGCGCGCCACGACGGTCTTCGGGTCGTCGAGGGTCGCAACGGGGCCGACCTGTCCGAGCACACTGTGCACCAGCGGGATCCGTGAGGATCCTCCGGTGAGGTAGATCGCCTGCAGCCGATCGCGCGGAACACCTCCCTGGGTGAGCGCGGTGCGGACGAGCGAGGCCGCCTGCTCGACCTGGGGGGCAATGAGGTCTTCGAACTCGTCGCGGGTCAGGAGCAGGTTCTCGCGCCACGGGCCGCCTGCGGCCGAGATGGTCGCGGACGGCGCATCGGACAGCACTTCCTTGGCGCGACGTGCGGACTCCTCGAGCGCCCGCCGCGCCTGCAACTGCTCGGGGCCGGATCCGCGCAGGTACTCGGCGAGTTCGGGGTTGAGGTCGGCCAGCTGGGATTCGGCCCAGCCGCGCACGAGTGCGTCGAAGTTCTTGCCGCCGAGTCCGTTGTCTCCGACAGCGGCAACGACTTCGAATTCGTTGTCGGGAGTACCGCGCAGGATCGCCACGTCGACGGTGCCGCCACCGAAATCGAACACTGCGATCGCCGATCCGGCGGGCACTGGGGTACTTCGGGAGTAGAAGTGTGCAGCGGCCCGTGGTTCGGACACCGTCACGACGGTGGACGGATCGATACCGACCTGAACGGCCGCGTCGGTCAGCACCGCGACCAGATCTGCCGACCAGGCTTCGGGGTGGGTGAGTACGACACGGGACGGCGGGACCGCGTCGCTGTGGCGGAGCGCGCGGTGGTACACGTTGCCGATCACTGCCGCGACGAGGGTCGCGCGGGGTACCGGTGTGCCGTGCACCGACACGGCGGGCAGACTCACGAGCCGCTTGGGGGACGGAACGTAGGCGCCCGGGTCCGAATCGGCGGCATTGAGCGCGGCATCGCCGACAAGGATGTCGTCGAGGGACCGGACCGGCACCGACCGGACGAAGACCGACGACGACATGAGGTTGCCGTGGTGCGTCAACGAGAGAGTGTGGATTCCCGCTCGGGGATCGGTCACCGCCGCAGCGGTGTTCGACGTGCCGAAATCGATCGCCAGCGACCGGTCACCAGTGCTCATGGCTCCTGAGAGTAAGCGAGGATACGCGCGCATACCGACCCGGTAGGAACCTGACGTGGATGACTGTCGGAGTACGGCTGCGTCACGGTGGCTTCCCCGGTCTACCGTGGCTCCCTGGGCCGTGTTCCCTCACGCGACGGAGTGCTTGCCACCGTTCCGGACTGTCGATGTTCTCCGCGGATGTGATCGGCGCAGGCTCCGGAGCCGTTCTCCGGCGCTGTGCACTCGGCCTGCGGCCGGACCCGGCGTGATCATCAGGTGCGCTACGACGACGCAGACACCTGTGAGCGCACCGTATAGAAGACCTGACACGACCGATCCGGTAATCATGACCACCGCGGTCCCGATGATGAGCGCTGCCGACAGAACGAGGATCGCCAACGCTCTGCTCTGTGACCGGTCCCCCGACTCGGTGCGATGTTCGCCCATGCTCCCCTCCCCTTTTCCTCCCCGGAGCGGACTCGACCGTGCGTGTCGTCTGCACATCGAAGATCTCGATAGCACGGTCGCGGTATCCGAATGGACCGAAAGTTCCGCCCTCCACCCGTTACGCCCGGGCTGGCAGCGTAGTGGATAACGAAACACTACCAAATGTGATGAATATCTCGCAACCGACCTGTGGTGCGTCACCAAGCTGTTGCATCGCGTGGCTACTGGTCGTACTGGCTCACCCCTCGGGTGCGCTGAACCCCACCGCACTGTCCCCCACTGAGGCGTCCCCCGACCATGTCGCCCACAGCCGTGCGTACTGCCCACCCGCAGCAACCAGTTCCTCGTGAGTCCCCGACTCGCAGACGACACCGTGTTCGAGCACGACGATCCTGTCTGCGCTGGCCGCCTGAGTGAGGCGGTGCGCCACCACCAACGCGGTGCGGCCGGTCACGGTGGCGGCCGCTGAACCCTCGAGATCCCGGGCGCCGGAACTCCCGGCTTCCGCGGTCGCCTCGTCGAGGACCACTACCGCAGGGTCGGCGAGCAGCACGCGGGCGAGCGCGAGTTGCTGTGCCTGTGCGGCGGTGAGCCGATGGCCTCCCTCGCCCACCACGGTGTCGACGGCGGCAGGCAACGCACGGACCCAGCCGATCGCGCCCGCCGACGTGAGTGCGGCCTCGAGCGCCTGGTCGTCGGCGTGCGGGGCGGCAAGCTGCAGATCGTCGCGGAGTGGGCCCGCGAAGGTGTGTACCTCCTGGGTGACGATCGCGATGTGGTCGCGGATCGTGCCCGTCAGTTCGGCCAGCGGCACACCGCCCAGTACCACGTCGCCGGAATCCGGGGTGATGCTGCCTGCCGCGATCGACGCCAGGGTGCTCTTGCCCGACCCGGTCGGGCCGACGAGCGCGATCCGCTCGCCGGGGGCGATCGTCAGGTCGATGCCGTGCAATACCTCATGTCCGTCGTAGCCGTGGCGGATGCCGCTCAGCCGCAGACCGGAATCGGTGGGCAGGCGTGGGTCGACCGGCGGTGCAGTGTCGGGGAGCGAGACGATGCCGACCAGCCTGGCCAGGCTCGCCCCGGCCGATTGCACCTCGTCGAAGGTGAACAGGATCGCGGCAAGGGGGTTGAACAACTGGTGGAACAGGAGTGCAGCGGCGGTGACCTGGCCGACAGTGACCGACCCGTCGTCGACCAGGATGAATCCCACGGCGAGGATGCAGGCCAGACTCACGTACTCGGCGCGGTTCCCGCGACTTGCGAACCGTGCGAAGACCCCGAACACGTCGATGCCCAGCACCCGGGCACGATCGGATGCCTCGTCCACGAGGTTTCGGTGGACGGCTTCGGTTCCGTAGGCACGCACGGTGCGCTGCCCCTGGATGCTGCTGATCAAGGCCTGGGATCGCGCTCCCATCGCGACGCGCTGCGCGGCGTAGCGAGGCGCCGATCGCGGCAGGTACCACCGCAGAGCCAAGGTGTACATGGGGACGGCGATCATGCCGGCCAGCCCCAGTCGCCAGTCGATTCCGACCATCGTGGTCAGGCTCACCGCAACGAGGAACAACGCGGAGATCACCGGTGGGACGGCGTCGGAGACAGCCTTGTCGATCACGGCGACATCGTCGCCGACGCGGGCGAGCACGTCGCCTTTGCCTGCCTGCTCGACCGTGCGCATCGGCAACCGCAGGGTGCGCACGACTACTGCTTCGCGGAGCCGGGCCAGCACCGTGGATCCCAGCACCGCGACGAAGTACCGGGAAAGGCCGGTGAACACGCCCGCGGCAATCGCCGCGACAGCAATGATCGCGACGATCCCACCGAGGGAGGCGATCGGAGCCGATTCACGCACGCGGTCGACGAGGACCCCGAACATGTAGACGGGGAGCACGGTCGCCGCGGCGCCCAGCGCTGCCGTGACGACCCCCGCTGCCGTGATGGCCGACTTCGTCCGGACCGCCCGCCCGAGCCACGCCCACGACTCGCGGGCGGTGGCGATCGGCAGCAGCGGACGTTCGGCATCCGGAATCGTCTCTGTCATCGAACGACCGCCTCCTGGTACATCGTGTCGATCTCGGCGAGCCGGTGGTGGGTCGCGGCGGCGACCACGCGGCCTTGATCGATCACCACGACACGGTCGGCGGCGGCGAGAAGCGCGGGGCTCGAGGTGAGGACGATCGTGGTGCGCGGGTCGGTTCCGTGCCGGAGCGCGACCAGCCCTTCCGCGATGTTCAACTCGGTGACCGAGTCGACCGCGGTCGTGGGATCGTGCAGGACGAGCACCGGCGGATCCGCTACGAGCGCCCGCGCCAACGCGACGCGTTGCCGCTGGCCGCCGGACAGTGTGGTGCCGTCGTCGCCGACCGGATGGTCGAGACCGGACGGATGCAGGTCCACGACTTCGCGGGCGGCGGACGCGTCGAGTGCGCGCTCGAGGTCGACCGAAGGGGCGGGGCCACGCCCCGCAATGCTGTTGGAGCCCGCAGTGATATTGGAGCCCGCAGTGATATTGGAGCGCAGTGTGCCGGAGAACAGGAAGGTGTCGTGTGGTTCGGCGAGGACCAGTGTGCGAGCCAGCTCGATCGGAAGGTCGCGGGCGGACACCGTCCCGACGCTGAATGATCCGGTGTAGTCGTCCGCGGGGACCTGCGACGACAGCAGCGCGAACAATGCATCGGCGTCTTCCGGTCGGTACGCGACGATTCCGACGAACTCTCCGCGCGCGACGGTGAGGTCGAGCCCGTCGAGCGTCCGATACCTGAGGTCGGCCAGCTCGAGGACCGGCCCTTGCGCGTGGTGGTTCACGTCGTCGCTTCCGGGGTGCAGTAGCGGTGCGCTGTCGAGGACCCGCGCCACGCGGTCGGCCGATCCTCGCGATGCCGCGACGGCGGCGGGGACCTGGGCGAGCGTGGTGAGTGGCTCGATCAGGAATTGGGCCAGACCGACCACCGTGATGACCTCGGCGAGGCCGATCCGGCCACTGAGTGCCAGCCAGCCCGCCCCGGCGGCGACTGCCACCGCAAGTAATGCGCTCGCGCTGGTCGAGACGCCCGCGAATACCGATCGGACCTTCGCCGCGCCGAGCGTGGCGGTCAGGGCGTCGGCGCTGACGGCGCGAAAACGTTGCCCGGCTTCGGTTTCTCCCCCGAATCCACGCAGCGGCCGCAGCCCGGTGACGAGGTCTGTCGCGACGGCCGAAGCGGTCCCGATGCGGGCCTGCTGCTCGGCGGTGCGGTGTGCGATGACGGGAGCGGCGAAGTGCAGCGCTGCGAGCAGTGCGACAGTTCCGAAGAGAACGCCGAGGCCGAGTGGAACATCGATGACGAACAGGATCACCGCCGTCGCGATCACCGCGACGGCACCGGCGACGGCTCGTGCGACGAGATCGAGGATCCAGGTGGTGCGATCGGCGTCCGAGGTGGCGACAGAGAGCAGTTCCCCCGCGCGCATGTCCGTGCGGACGCCGCGAGGGCGGAGGAGTGTGTCGGTGACCTCGACGCGAAGCCGGTGACCTTCCCCTTCCATCGCTGCAACGACGAGGCGTGCACCGAGGCGCCAGGAGTAAGTGAGGGCCGTGAACAGCAGCGCGAGTCCGATCAGCCAGGCCACGAGCACGGTTCGGTCGCCCGGAGCGATGGCGTTCGCGACGATCGCTCCGATCGCGACCGGGACGAGGGCCTCGAACAACTGGTGCAGACCGCACAGCACCACTGCGATGGTCATTCGTCCGCGGTGTCGCCGCAGCGTGCGCCACATCAACGCGTTGCCGCGCGACGCCTGGTTCTGCGTGTCCACCGCACCTCCCGAATCTGCCCGGTTCACCCTAGGCGACGGCGTCGCCGAGGATTCTCCACCACCTGAAGTTTCAGAATTTTTGAAAGTGCGAGAGAGGTAAGGCTAGGCTGACCCGACAGTTCGGTAGGGACATCCCCTCGCCCCGCCTCGTCGAAAGGTATCCATGCACAACAGACTCGGCCGCGCCCTCCGCCGGCCCCAGCTCATCGCAGTGGTCGCGGCCGGCGCACTCCTACTCGGGGCATGCTCCAGCAGTGACAGCGGATCCGACACCGTCGCATCCGGCGACTTCGAACCGGTGACCATCGAGCATGCCCTCGGCACCGCCGAGATCACCGAGGAACCCGAACGCATCGTCACCCTCGGCATGGGATCTGCCGAGACCGCGATCGCACTCGGCACCACCCCGGTGGGCATCGAAGAGTACCCGTGGGGCAGCGACGAGACCGGCTACCTGCCGTGGATCCATGAAGAGCTCACCGAGCGCGGCGAGGAACTGCCGCCCCAGTTCACCGGCGGGGCCGAGGTCGACATCGAGGCGATCGCGGCCCTGAAGCCTGATCTGATCCTCGCGCCGTGGTCCGGTGTCACCCAAGAGCAATACGACCTGCTCGACGGCATCGCACCGACCGTCGCGTACCCGGAACTGCCGTGGACCATCACGTGGCAAGACCAGATCGAGACGATCGGCACCGCGATGGGCAAACACGACGAGGCCCTCGATCTCATCACCGAGATCGACGACACGTTCGCGAATACCACCGCCGAGCATCCCGAATACCAGAACGTGAGCTTCTCCTACATCTACAACACCGGCCCCGCCACGCTCGGCGTGTTTCTCGCGAACGAACAGCGTGTCGCGATGGTCCGCGGACTCGGGCTCACCGTCGACCCGGTCGTCGACACACTCGAGGAGACCGAGGGCACCGACTCGTCCGTCATCGGTCTCGAGAATGCTCATCTGCTCGCCGACTCCGACCTGATCTTCACGTTCTACAGCGATCCGGCAAACCGCGCCGAGATCGAGGCGCAGCCGGTCTACCAGCAGATCCCCGCGATCTCACGGAATTCGATCGTGGCGCCCGAAGAACAACCCTTCGTCACCGGGTCGTCGATCATCAACCCGCTCACGGTGCCGTGGGCGCTCGACCGCTATGTCCCGATGATCGACGAAGCGATCTCGAAACTGGACAGGTAACAGGCGGATACTGCAGAAAGGGTGAAGGCGGACACGCACCGCCTTCACCTTTTCTCGTTGTCGCGTTCGGCCTTGTATCGCTTCCATTCGGCGCTCAGTTTCCGGTTGTCGAGCAGCCATCCCATGTAGTCGCGCATGTTCTCGACACGGACATGCGCCGCCGACGCCGGGCCCACCCGCGCGAGCACCTCCTCGGCCAGGGCGCGCTGACTGCGCAGATACTCCTCCTCGATGTCGAGGAAGCCGCCCCAGACATCGTCGGCCATCACGAAATAGTGGGCCCGCTCCCCCACGCGCCGGACCCGCTGCACGAAACCGCGTGCGACGAGCCGGCGAGTGTAGGTCGATACCGAACCGCGGCTCGCGCCCAGCGCGCGGGCAAGTTCGTCGGCGCTGACCCCGCCGGATTCGTCGACGAGCAGATAGCCGGCGATGCGCCCTTCGATCCTCGATGCACCACCTGTCTGCCAGTAGTCGGCGAATCGTTCGACGAACCACGACCGGACGTCGGCGTCCTCCACCCCGCGGGAACTACTCATGGCAGACATTGTCGCAATCCTCGAATGCGAGCGGTTACGCCGATTCTTGACGGTCATCTCACCGGAACCGGAACCGGTTCGACGATCGTCAAACAGCACACCCGAACCCCCGAGGATCGGAGCACGAGTTCAGACATGTGAGCATCGAGCGATGCCCCTGCCTGCCGACAGTCACGTCCACAGCGAATGGTCCTGGGATACCGGCGGTCCGAATTCATTCGCTGCCGGCCGTATGGAACTGATGTGTGAGCGCGCCGTCGCGATCGGCCTTCCGGCAGTGGTCTTCACCGAACACTTCGACTTCGACGATGCATGGCGCACCACACCCGAAGACCTGATGTCCCACCAACAAGAAATGCTCGACCCCGACGGCTATCTGCGGCCACCGCCGCTGGAGGTGGCCGGCTACCACGAGAGCATCGACCGATGCCGTCATCGGTTTCCCGACCTGACGATCCTTGCCGGAGTCGAGTTCGGCCAACCCCACGTGTTCGGGCGTCAGGCATCGATGCTGGTCGACGTGTCCACGCTCGATCGGGTCAACGGGTCTCTTCACACCCTGAAAGTCGGTGACGATCGCTACGAACCCAACACCCTGTTCCGCATGTGGCCTGCCGACGAGGTGATCTGGGCATACCTCGAGGAGATTCCCCGGATGGTCTCCGGATCCGATGAGTTCGAGGTGTTCTGTCACATCGACTACGCCGTCCGTGCGTGGCCGAGTGCCCCAGAAGGCCCGTTCGATCCCCGACGCTTCGAAGAGGGGTTTCGCGCAGCGATGCGGTCACTTGCCGGCAGTGGGCGCGTCTTGGAGATGAATACTCGCAGGTTGTGGCCGTGGATTCCGCAATGGTGGACCGAGGAAGGCGGCCGGGCCATCACCTTCGGTAGCGATGCACACGTGCCGGAGGCATTGGCTGACAGCTTTCCCGAAGCTGTGGCGATGGTGGAACACTTCGGGTTCCGGCCCGGCCGGCGCCCAGAAGACTTCTGGACCCGTTGAGCTGTCCCGCTGTCTCCACGATCCACAATCAGGACTCCCTCAGCGGACCGGATGGTCCTCCGACGAGGAGTGGGACGTCGAGACCGCACGGAACCGTTCGACACCGGGATACAACTCGCCGAGCGATTCGATACCGAATCCGATCGACCGATAGAAGCCCACCGCATCGCAATCTGTCTGGGCTTCGATCACGTCGCCGGGATACTGGGCTTCAACCCAGCGGACCATGGCAGCACCGATACCTCGGCGCTGCCAGTGGCGATCGGTGGCGATATGAAGCAGCTCGACTGTGCGAGGCGTACCCGCGTGACAGAGATACCCGACGACGCCGATCGGAGAATCCCCCGTGAAAATTGCCGCCACGCTTGCTGTTCCAGCACGGTAGCGCGCACAGGTGCGGTCGAGACGCTCCGGATCGGTCCCTCCAACGGCAAGAGCCAGAAGATCCACGACTCCTTCGATTTCGACGGTCACTGGTACAACTACGAATGCCGGCATGGCAGCGACGCTAACAGCGAAAGGGTCCTTCCCTGTGATCGTCGAACAGGACCACCTCAAGGCTCCGATCGGGATAGTTGCCTCCTGGTCGTCGCCATCGGTGGGCCACGCCGCTACGCTGGTTACCGCACGACTGGCGCAGGTGGGCAACCACCGGGGAGTGTGAGCAGAGCAGACATCGACCGCCTGGGTGTCCCTCGATTTCATCGAGAGGACCGACCGTGACTGCACAGATCGTCGATGGCCGCGCTGTAGCGGCAAAGCTTCTGGAAGACGTTGCCCGTGATACTGAGCGGTTCGCCCGCACACACGGGCGTCGGCCCTGTCTGGCTACCGTGCTGGTCGGCGACGATCCCTCCTCCCATACCTATGTTCGTATGAAGCGCAACCGGTGCGCCGAGGTGGGCATAGAGTCGCGATACGTCGAACTCCCGGCTGACACCACCACAGCTGACCTCGTCGCAGAGATCCAATCCTTGTCAGCGGACGCGGCTGTGGACGGGATTCTGCTGCAACATCCGGTCCCTGCCCATATCGACGAACGCGCCGCATTCGAGGCAATCACTCCTGGTAAGGATGTCGATGGCGTCACGATGCACAGCTTCGCCGCAATGGCCTTCAGCAAAAAAGGATTCCACTCCTGCACCCCCGGCGGGATCCTTCGCCTCCTCGACGCCTACGACGTACCACTCGCCGGGCAACGCGCGGTCGTCGTCGGCCGCAGCCCGATCCTCGGAAAGCCAGTCGGCATGCTGCTGCTCGCCCGAGACTCAACCGTCACCTACTGCCACTCTCACACCCGGGACCTGGCTGATCACGTCCGAGGCGCCGACATCGTCATCGCTGCCGTCGGTCGCCCCGAGCTGATCCACGGCGAGTGGATCAAGGATGGTGCAGTCGTCATCGACGCTGGCTACAACCCGGGCAACGTCGGCGACGTCGACTACACCGGCGCGGCCGAGCGAGCCAGGCTCATCACCCCTGTGCCCGGCGGGGTCGGCCCGATGACGATCGCAGTTCTTCTCGAACAGACTCTCGCAGCGGCTAATTCAGTCCACTTCGGCTGACAACACGTTCTGACGCAAACCTCGTTTTGCTCGAGCATCGTCACACACGAATCCTCCGAGAACTGATTGACTGGAGCGCGTGACTGACAGCGAAGGCACGACGTCCGCGCTCCGGACCAGTGTGATTCTCGGTGTGGTGGGCCTGGTGTGCGGGTTGGCTGCCGCTGGAATCCACCTGTGGTGGCCCCCCGATCCAAGATCGACATCGTCTACGACGGTGTGTACGAACCTTTGCGGGATGTGCCGATGTCCTCCGGGTACATCCCGTTGCCCCTTGAGACACCCGAGACCGGACCGTGGCTGTATGTCGCCCTCGTCGTAGTTCCCGCATTGCTCGGGGTGTCGGCCGGTCTTATTGCTCGGTGGTCCGGGTGGGCATTGGCTCGCCGTATGCGTTGAAGCACAAGCAAGATTGTTCGATCGTCCTCGCCAGGTCACAACCGATGACGATCGGTAAATTCCGGTGTTGTCTGGAACGATCGCCCGATGCGTCCTGACGTTCGTTCCGTGCATGACCTCGTATCCAAACATCGATCCGCTTGACGACTTTGAGCGGGAACATATCTCAGATTCCCTGGCCTGGATCGAGGGCACCAACGGCATCTTCCGCCGGATCAAGCCGGCGCTTCCTTCACATCACCTTGTGTCCTACGTGGTCGTGAACCCGGCGAGCATCCTCTGGTTGTGGCGAGACGGGAGACGAGGGAAGAGTTCGGGGTAGAAGCCGACTTCACCATCACTGGAACTGAGCCGGTATTCGTCACTGTCACCGAAACCGTAGGGGCCGACAACAGTCATGTCGATGTCAGCCTTTTGGTACGTGATCGCGGCCCACCGCGACACGCGGTTCATCCTCGATCCCTCTGAATTTCGTGGCGGCCGGTGGTGGACAGCGAGCGAAGTACGAACGAGCGGCCAGGTGACGGGCGGCATCCGTGAACCGGTGGTCGACAAGAATGGGAACGCAACCACTGCAACGTATCTCGGACGCGACGGCGACGTCGTCGGCGAAACCGATCTCGACGAGTTCACGTCCAGACGCACAATCGTGCAGCGCCTCGGAAATCCGGCCGGCGACCGCATCCCAGGCGCAGCGCGCCTGCTCGGCCTCGGGCGACAACGCCCCGAAACCGTGGGTATCAACCAGCTCCGCGATGACCGCACCCGCACCCCACAGATCTTCGACGGCCGGACGCAGCGACCCGTCCGGCCACTTCTCCCCCGCCGCGACGACGGCGACCACGGCGGCCGGATGATGCCGGGCGAGCCATGCCGCGACGGCGTGGAAGTTTCGCAGCGACGCACCGACGCACGTCGACGTCGCCGACTGCAGCGCATACGAGATCGACGACCCGTTCGGTGACGGCAACACCAGCTGCCGAATATCGCGAGCCGATCGAATCGTGCCTGGAGACAGGCTCACCGCACCGGCGGCGGCGTCGTTGCGCCCCACCGCGAGCACGGCGTCGTGTGCAGCGGCATAGGTCGCTGCGGTCTTGTCCCGCCATCGGTACGGCAGGATTTCGATGCCGGCGTCCAGCGCGACGGACAGCGTCGTGGTGAACGACAGGACGTCCACCACGACCGCAACATCCGCGCCCTCGGCGATGGCCGCGGCACCCGACAGCCCCCAGTCGAATCGGATCCGGAAATCGAGTTGCCGGTGCGC
Organism: Rhodococcus sp. NPDC060086; assembly: GCF_042730275.1. Classification (NCBI taxonomy): domain Bacteria; kingdom Bacillati; phylum Actinomycetota; class Actinomycetes; order Mycobacteriales; family Nocardiaceae; genus Rhodococcus; species Rhodococcus sp. NPDC060086. The sequence continues at coordinate 12,413 of NZ_JBHWWZ010000011.1, read as the reverse complement.
AGCGTTCATCCGAGTGCCGGTCATCCGAGCCTCAACGCCGGTGCGCCATCCGCTTGATGATCGTGTCGCCGATCGACTGCATGATCTGCACCATCACGATCAGCACGACCACGGCGACGAGCAGCACCGGAGTATTGAAACGCTGGTAGCCGTAGACGAGCGCGAAGTCGCCGAGGCCCCCCGCCCCGATCACACCGGCCATCGCGGAGTAGCCGACGAGAAGCACCAGTGTCAGCGTCGCACCGGCCACGAGCGCGGTCGTCGCTTCGGGCAGCAATACCTTGCGCACGATCTGAGTGTTCGTCGCTCCCATCGCCTCCGCGGCTTCCACCCGTCCGCGTGGTACTTCCCGCAACGCAGATTCGACGATGCGGGCGAAGAACGGGATCGCACCGATGGTGAGTGGCACGATCGCGGCGGTAGGCCCGATCGCAGTGCCGACGATGAAGCGAGTCACGCCGATCAGGGCGATGAGCAAAATGAGGAACGGCAGCGAACGGAACAGATTGACGATCACGCCGAGCACGCTGTTGATCAGAGGCTGAGGCCACAGCCCCGTCGGACCGGTGATCTGCAGAATGATCCCGACGAGAATTCCGCCGATCAACGTGAGCACGAACGACACCCCGACCATGTAGAGGGTCTCGAGTGTCGCGACCCAAACCTCGGGAAGCACCTCGTACCAGGCGGTCTTGTTCATGCAGATAGCCCCTCGAGCTCGGTGTCGGTCCCCCACGACAAGGTCAGATGCTCACGCTCGTCGACGAATCGGGCGATCCGTGCACGATCGGCTCCGGCGTCGAAGCGCAGACGCAGCCGGCCGACGGTCATGTCGCCGACCTTCTCGACACGGCCACCGACCACCGCGATATCGGTGTCGAGCTCGCGGATCATCTCCGAGAGCCATGTCCCGTGCGCGTCATCACCGATCGCGGTGACGAGCGCGGTGTCGCTGATCGCACCCGCCGACGGGTCGTCGCCCACCGGGACGATCGCGGCACCGAGACCCGACTGTGGATCTGCCACAAGATCTGCGATGCGACCGGTTTCGACGATGCGGCCGGCCTCGAGCCGGGCCGCGGACGTGCAGACCCGCCGCAGTACCCCGAGTTCGTGGGTGATGATCACGACGGTGACACCGAGACGCCGGTTGACCTCCACGACGAGGTCGAGGATCTGGTCGGTCGTGTCGGGATCGAGCGCGCTGGTCGCTTCGTCGCACAGCAAGACATCAGGTTCCGCGGCTAGGGCGCGGGCGATGCCGACGCGTTGCTGCTGTCCGCCGGACAATTGTGACGGATAGGATTTCTCCTTGCCCGCGAGTCCGACGAGGTCGATCAGCGCCTTCGCGCGTGTCCGCCGTTCGGCCTTGCCGACTCCGGCGACTTCGAGGGGAAACTCGATGTTGCCGACCACGGTGCGCGAATGCAGCAGGTTGAACTGCTGGAAGACGGTCCCGATGCGCCGTCGCGCCGACCGGAGTTCCGCGCCCGACAGCTTCGACAGGTCGTCACCGCCGAGCAGGATCCGTCCCGAGGTGGGTTCTTCGAGCAGGTTGAGGCAGCGCAGCAACGTGGACTTGCCCGAGCCGGACGGCCCGACGATCCCGAAGATCTCACCGTCGCCGATCTCGAGGTCGATGCCGCGCAGCGCCGCGACCTCCCCGGCGCCGCCTGCACCGGGGAAGGTCTTGACGAGACTGTCGACGACGATCATCAGCCGGCCGGGTGCACCGGAACCACGGAGCCCGCGTAGGTCTCCTCGATCCAAGCCGCGGTCTCAGGAGATTCGAGTGCCTCGGCAAGCGCGACCACGATCGGGTCGTTCTCGTTCTCCGCGCGGACCACGAAGAGGTTGGAGAACGGATTGTCCGCGACCTCTTCGGTGTAGATCGAATCGTCGGCCGGGGTGAGGCCGGCTTCGAGCGCGTAGTTGGAGTTGATCACGGCCGCGGTGACCTGCGGGTCGTCGAGCTGACGCGCGAGCTGCGGGCGTTCGATCGGGATGAACGTCAGGTTCTTAGGGTTCTGGGTGATGTTCGCCTCGGTGACCACCGAGAGGTCGGCCTCGGCGAACGGCACATCCATCGTGATCAGCCCTGCGGATTCGAGAAGGTACAGCGCACGGGCGTAGTTCGTGGTGTCGCGCGGGATTGCCACCGAGTCGCCGTCGGCGAGCTCGTCGAGCGAGGCGACCTTGTTCGAGTAGAGGCTGATCGGCTCGAGGTGCACGTCGGCGACGGCAACGAGGTTGTCGACTCCGTTCTGTTTCTGCCAGTCCACGAGATACGGCTCGTGCTGGAAGAAGTTCGCGTCGACGTCGCCGGCGGAGAGCAGCTCGTTGGGGTCGATCTCGCCGGTGACCTCACGGATGTCGAGCGTGTAGTCGCCCAGCGCACCGGTGCTCACGACCTGCTCGAGGATTTCGACGTGCGGCGTGGAGGATGCGGAGACGACCAGGGTGTTCTCGTCACCACCCGATGAGCCACAGGCCGCCAGGCCCAGACCGAGGACAACAGCTGCCGATGCGGCGGCGGTGCGGCGCAGGAACATCGTTTCTACCTTCCATGGGTGGAGACCGGTCCGCGGCGCGGTACCGGGTCGAGCCGGAAATGAATCATCTGTCGAAAGAACGAGCCAACTCTGCGTGGTAGCGCTCGGTGACGTTGGGATGTGCCCGCAGTCGCGACTTCAAGGCGTTGAGTCCGTACACAGAATGCAAGGTACCGCCGTGGACGTCGGTGCCCACGCCTTTTGCTGCAGCGGCCAGGTTTGCGGACAGCGGGACGGTGGGCAAGGCCTTGTCGAGTCCGGGGTTGAGGAAGAACGGCAACGACACGCGGTCCGAGCCTGCGGGCGGCGGCAGCACGCGGTGCACAGTGGCCTTGAGGTAGCCGCCGGTCGCCACTTCGAGGAGCTCGCCGATGTTGACGATGAAGTGTCCCGGAAGCGGGTCGATGTCGAGCCACTCGCCGTCACGTTCGACCTGGAATCCGCCGCTGCCGGGTTCGGGGTACAGCAGGGTGAGCGCACCGACGTCCTTGTGGCTGCCGACGCCCTGCCCTGTGACAGTCCTGTCGTGACCCGGGTACCGGGCGATCTTGAGGAGCGGGTCGGGATCGGCGAACGCGTCGTCGAAGAATTCGGCTGGGGCGCCGAGTGATTCGGCCCATGCACGAAGCAGGGTCAGACCGACGTCGCTGGAGCGTGCGATCCATTCCAGCGCCAGGTCGCGGAGCTGCGGCACGTGCGACGGCCACAGGTTCGGCCCGTGCAGCACCTCCCAGGATCGTTCCGGGTCGATGTTCGCTACCGCAGCGCGCTCGGGCCCGATGTCGAGTTGCTCGCGCCAGTCGATATAGCCCTGGGTGCGCTCGCCGCCGACGCGGGTGTATCCCCGGAAGTGGGGTGAGTGCGAGTTCTCGATCTCGAGTTTGTCGGCATCGGGGAGTGCGAAGAACCGGCGTGATGCAGCGATGAGGCGCTGCGCCAGCGTCTCGTCGATGCCGTGTCCGGCGAGGTGGAAGAACCCGATCTCGTGGGTGACGACGCGCAGCCGATCGAGGAGCGCCGCGCGCGTGTCCTTGTCCCGGTCGAGGTCGGCGAGGTCGATGATGGGCAGTGTTGCCGTATCGGACATGGTGGATCCTTTCGAACCGAGTCGCACCGTCGCGAACAGAACGGGTGCGACCACGGGTTTATTCCGACACTCATATCGAACCCGGAGCCGGAACAGGCAGAACTTACGGAAAATTGCTCGTGCAGGGCCTGTCGGAAGTGCAGGGCCTGTCAGAGACAGCGACGACAACAACACGCGGGAGCGACGACGCCCACCATGCGTGTGCTCTCGACCTGCGCGCGATCTTTCCCGGACATGGTGCTCAACGCTAGCCGCGAGAGCCTCCGGAGGGCAAATTGCCCCATTCGTCGGGACGGCACTGCACTATCGAGAATAGGAACGCTGCCCGTCGGACTCCGTCGCGGATCCATGCGAATCCGAGACGGATCGTGGCCACCGCCGCGACAAGAGCGATTCCGAGCTCCTCAGCGCACTCGCGAACAGCAGCATCGAAGACCGACTCACCCCCGCTCGACGTGGCCCGCAGCAGCGTGAGCCCAATGCCCGTCCAAGTAGCCGGTCCCCTCCCCCAACTGGAGCAGGACGTGTTCACGACCGCCACACTCACGACGGAACAGCGCATAGACAGCCGGTACCAGCTGAAAGCGATCGTTCACCGCACACGGTAGCGGGCGACGGCGACACCACACCCCTGCCCAGGGGGCCGGGCTCCGAGGTCGGCGAGAACCTACCGGCGCGCTGCTAGTCGGGGTCAGCGTCCTCGTCGAAGTCACCCAGATGCACGGCCACACCGTGTCCGCCGTCGTCGGCGAGAACGCCGGGCAGCAAGTCCGCCATCCCCTTCGGCCGCACTGTCTCACCGGTGCCAGCCAGTTCGTCCACCGTCCACCAACGGTGACCGTAACGCGCTTCCACGCTGTCGATCTGCATCCGTGCTACCTCTGTGCCCGTGACGCGACCGAGGCGGTACTCCTCGTACTGGTCGAAGTGGTGACCATCGACGCTATAGAGACTCTGCCGAGTCCATACGACCGGCCCCAAACGCGATTCCGGAATTGTCAGCCGGGTTTCCTCCCGGACCTCCCGAATGGCGGCCTGTACATGATCTTCACCTGCTTCGACGCCGCCACCGACCGTGAACCACCATCGCGCGCCCGGTGTACGTGGGTCGCGGCCGCACAACAACAGCAGTCGATCGCAGTCGTCGACGAGAAGAACACGGGAGGTCGAACGCTTCTGCGGTGCCACGGTGGCCAACCATATTCAGTGCGGCCAGCATCGTCACAGGGACTGTCCTTCGACTCACGTCGGACGCCACCGACTCGGGGCATCCAGAAGCGCTGCGGCGCAGGAGCGTTTAATCTGGGCCGCCAGTAGATGGCCGGTAGTCGACATGGAGTGAATGGAGACCGAGTGGACTCGACGCAGGCACACTCCTTCGGTGGGGCGGCATCCGCGTACCGAACCGGGCGACCGTCGTATCCGTCGGACGCGGTGCAATGGATACTGCCGACGAGGGCGGACCGGGTGCTCGATCTCGGTGCCGGATCCGGTCAGCTCACCCGAAGCCTCATCGAGCACATCCCGGACGTCGTCGCCGTAGAGCCATCCGCCGGCATGCGCGAGGAGTTCACACTCGCCCTTCCAGATACTCCGATGCATGCCGGATCTGCAGAACACATCCCACTCGACGACGAGTCCTTCGATGCCGTGCTGGTCGGCCAAGCATGGCATTGGGTCGACCCCGTTCTCGCGGTACCGGAAGTGGCCCGGGTCCTGCGTAGCGGTGGGCAACTCGGCCTGGTCTGGAATATCCGTGATGAGCGCGTGGACTGGGTCGCCGAGCTGGGCGAGATCATGCGCACCGGCGACGAGATCGACATGCGCACCGATAACCCGATCGTTGGCCCGCCGTTCGCCGAACTCGAACGCGCGGAATTCGAATGGACGTTCCGCCTCACCCGCTCGGGATTGCTCGATCTGGTCGCCTCGCGCAGCTACATCATCACGATGGGCTCGGTGTCACGCGCGAAGGTGCTCGCCCGTATCGAGGCGCTCGTCGACAGGCATCCGGCCCTCGCCGGCCGCGACGAGATCGCCTTGCCTTACATCACCCGATGCAGCCGTACCCGGAAAACCACCGTTGCAGGGACACACCCCATCTGACGGCCCAACCTCGTTGCCGACACCGTTTGCGCCGGAAAGGTATTCGCGTCCTGCATAGATGCACAGCCCGGCAGATGTCGTGGTCGGACTGAGCCGAACCGCTACGACCAAAGGAACTGGAGTCCCACCGTGTCAGCCCACCAACCGGGGCCCGTCGAACAGGCATTCAACGACCGCGCAGACGCCTATCACCACAGCAACTGGCATCAGACCTACGCAGAACGGCTCGTGCAGATCGCCGACGTCACCGCGTATACGACGGTGATCGATGCCTGCACCGGTACAGGCATGGCCGCCCGCGCGATCGCCCGCCTCGACCCGACGATCCGCGTAGTCGGAATCGATATCTCCCAGAAGATGCTCGACCGTGCACGCCACGAGACCGCCGAACAATCCCTGACGAATATTCGATTCGTCCATGGCGACGCCACATCTCTCTCCGATGTCATCACAGAAGACGATGTGGACCTGATCGTGTGTTCGGCAGGCCTGCTGTATTTACCGATCACAGAAGCACTGTCGAACTGGTCCTCGGTCCTGAACGCAGGTGGCCGGATTGCGTTCTCGTCGATGGCGACCGGAAACCCACCCGCTGCCGAACTCTTCCGCCGCCTCACCGCCGATAACGACATCATGATCGACGATCCCAGCGCACCACTCGGCACACCCGGTGCGTGCCGCGAACATATCGAACGTGCCGGCCTCCGCATCGTCGAGATACACGAAGAACAGGTGCACTTCACCTCTACCGATCTCGGGAGCCATGGTTGATCGGTTGGCTGCATGCCCCCCGACGAACTTATGGGGAGGACCACCGAGAATCGCGAAAGCGATCACACCCTTACTCGGTGAAGCGCTTTCGCAGCATCGACAATCCCCGGATGATCGAGATCCAACTCCTCCACACGAACCACATCCGGACGCTGCCACGACGCCAGCACCGTCCACACCGGACGATGATAAGACCACCACGACACCGCCTGCCACGCACGATCATGCGTATGCTGATCCGTCTCCGACCAGATCCGATGCCCCCACCCCTGAGTGACCGAAAGGTTCCGGGTCACCACCTGCGTCGGGCGCAATCCCAGTCGCACCAACTGCGCCGGATCATCGAGGTCGAGAACCCTCAGATCGTCCGGTAACTCGAAGACCCCCAACGCGCGGCGTGCACCCGGCACCTGGGGAAACTCGAACATCGACACATCCCAGCGAACCAGATTGCCGAAGGTCTCCCCGCACGCTGCCTCAGCGAAGCGGGAAACGTACCAGACGTGATAATCGGGGTGATCGATACGGCCGCCGCGTTGCGGGCGATGCTCGTACAACGGGTGTCCGGGCTGACCGGCCGCGGCAGAAGGAAGATACGGGAAGACACGGTAGACCAGCACGTCAAGCGGCCCCGCCCCACGTCTCCGCATCCAACACCTCCAACACCGGCGCCGGCCCCGACAACTGCAGCACGTCGATCGGGCGACCACCATCGAGATAGACGTTCGCGCTCTCGAGCCAGATCCGCGCCGCCTCCTCCCCCCACACCAGACGCGCCCGCGCCAGCACATGCTCGAGGTCGATCAGCAACGGCGCCGCACCTGGACCGGGTCGCTCCTCCCCTTTGACCCAGCGAGAGGTCTGCGAACGGTTGACCCCCACGATCGCCGCCAAACCAGCCCCACCGAACTCCTCGGCGAGATACCGCACCCGCTCGGCAGACAACGGATCATCCGCCGCCACACGCCCCGACCCCGCACGACGAACCGCGCGGCCCCCAGAAGAAAGAGGCACATGACCTCGTCCAGTGGCAGACGACTTCTTCTTCGTAGTGGACATGCTCCGATCCTACCCAACTCCCACGTTGGGCAGAATAGGGGCATGTCCATCCGAGCGCCAACAGAAGAAAACGTTCACGGGAAAGCCCTACATGCAGGCAGCCGTCGCGTCCCCGAACGACTGCGTGCGCTCCAACCTCACCACCGCTTTTCACCCGCTCTCTGCTGGGTCCGTCGCACAGTACCGAAGAAGGACAACATCGGTGATCGTGCGACGAACGGGCGAGCGGCGACGCACCCCAGAGTTCGACCGCCCGCGGGATCCTGATTCTGCTGCGCAGCCCGGTGCACACCATTCGACGGCCTCGCAGCCGGGAGGGCCTCGGGAGCGCTCAGACCTCGCCGTTGAGGGTCAGCACGACCAACGGCATAGGCCGATCTATCTTGGACTGGAAATCCGCCAGCAGAGGATTGTTGGCCAGGACCCACCTCGCGAACTCGTCGTAGTCCGCACCCTCGAGCACCTTGCCGGTCGCCCGATAGGTCTTGTCCCGGAGCTCGATAGTGACCTGTTGGTTCGCTTTGATGTTGTACCACCAGGCCGGGTACTTGTCCTCGATGAACGAGCTCACATACATGGTGTCGTCCCGGTACAGAGGCCCCAGCGGAGTCGTGTGCCGCTTGCCGCTCTTGGCTCCCGTGGTGGTGAGCAGGATGAGGTCCCCGTCCGCGTAGGCACCGCCCACCTTGCCCGAGTTCTCCCGGAACTCTTTGATCACATCATCGTTCCAGTTGGCGATGCTGCCCTGTTCGTCCCATGCCTGGTTCCACGGCGCATCAGGATCGTTGTAATCGGTGATGTCGGTCTTATCCGGCTGTCCCGCAGTCGAGTAGGTTTCGCTCATGATCCGAGTGTGTCGTGGATATAGGACAGTTACCGTCCTAAACGCGGTGCCTGACCGACGCGGAATGCAAGTTTGCGTCGACGAGTTCGTTCACGTGCTTGCGCATAGCGGGATGATCGTCTCGCAGTCCGGGGTCGAGTCGTCGACGGCCGGCATCCAACACAATGCGGTGCTGCGCCGAGAACCGGAGAGCCCGAACCGGATCCGAGCATTCTCCCCCTGCTCGCGACACCGCCCAGATGCGTCCCTATGCTGTCACGATCCGACCTCCAGCCGTTCCCGATACACGAGAAGTTGGTGCCCGGGAGCGCTCGAGACACCGAAGGCATGGAAGTCGATTGTCAGTCGAGGTGCCGTTGTTCATCGAGCGTGAGTCGCAAGGTGCGTGCCAGGGCCGCGAGGACCTGTTCGGAAGGGTGTCGCTCCCGCCCCTGCTCCATGCGTCGGTAATAGTCCACGCTGATGTCGGCGTCGATCGCCACCTCGTCGCGCCGAAGACCGGGAACACGTCGACGCCTGACAACGGGAAGGCCGAGCGATTCGGGCCGAACCCTTGCGCGTCGGGTCTGGAGGAATTGTCCCAACTCTGCATGCGGCATGGTCGAATCCTACGGCCGGACGACGATTCGACCCCCTGTGAGGGTGGCCCTGTGACGGCCTCCCTCCCCGACCGTCGGCCACGCAGGCTGGTGATGTGGACACAACACAGAAGACCACCGCTACTGCCCAGATCATCGCCGGAACCCCCCTCGCCGGCAGAATCGCCGTCGTCACCGGAGCCTCCAGCGGGATCGGTGCCGCCACTGCGCAGCGCTTTGCCGAACTCGGCGCTTCGGTCGCTCTCATCGCCCGACGCGGCGACCGTATCGACGCACTCGAAGATCTCATCCGTGCCAACGGCGGTACTGCACTCGCATTACCGACCGACATCACCGACCGCCACGCCGTCCTTGCGACCGCGAAACGGATCGCCAACGAACTCGGCACAGTCGATCTGCTCTTCGCCAACGCAGGCGTGCAGCTCATCTCCGGGATAGGCGACCTCGCCGTGGCAGACTGGGACGCTCAAATCGATCTCAACATCAAAGGCACGATGAACACCATTGCGGCGTTCGTCGGCCCATTGGAAGCAGCCGCCGCGTCCGGAGCACCGGCAGACCTCATCGTCACATCCTCAACCGCCGCCGTCCGGTATCTCGAAGGGTTCCAGGTGTACTCGGCTACCAAGGCGTACCTGACCCAGCTCACCCGACTGCTCCGTATGGAACTCGGCCGAAAGAAGATTCGCGTGTGCGCCATCGAACCGGGCATGGTCGACACTGAGCTCCCCGACCACGTGACCGATCCCTCCGCGAGCAAGCTCATGGCTGACCTCATCGAACAGATCGACGTGCTGCAGTCCGAGGACATCGCCGAAGCCGTTGCATTCATCGCCTCCGTACCCAAGCATGTGAACCTCACCGAAATCCACATTCTCCCCACCGAACAGGCCATCTAGTTCCCACTCACGGTGGAGCCGGGTTCGATGCCCTCCTCGATGTCGTCACGGCCGTGTCGTAGCGGGCGGCATCAGGCGAGCGTACGGGGCACCGGACGATCGCAGCTGTGGATCGCGACGGAGCAGCGCGCTACTGCGAGTCCGTTGTCGTCGAAACGGATCGCTCCCAGGTCTTTGACGACCTCGACGGCACTGGCGTAGCGGATCAGATCCCGCGAGACGATCCACAGTTCTTCGCCGGCAGCCAGGGAGGTCACCCGACATCGGGTCGGCTCCCTCCGGTTCGACGAACGGCCGCAACGGCATCGCATCGGGCTCGTCGATCGGCCGTATCGGCAACACGAGCTTGCTCGAGCCGGTGCACACCGACGGGTGCACCGGTTCGGGCGGCGGCCACATCCAGCGGTGCCGGAGCATCATGCCGTTTCGGTGCGTCAGACTCCCGAAATCATGGAACTGCACAGCGGCACCTGTCGAATCCGGCTCGCCGACAGCGAGGACTGGACTTCCCACCGCTGCCACTACGGCTGAGCACACGCCCCGTTCGAGCCACCACCACTATTGACAACATGCTGTCTTGATGACAGTCTACTGTCATGACTCGGACAGTTCACCTTGCCCTGTACGACACACTCGCCGACTGGGAATACGGATACGCCGTCGCAGGAATCAACAATCCCGAATTCCACAAGAACCCCGGAAGCTTCGCGGTCGCCACGGTCGGCGCGACCCTCGATCCGATCACGACGAGAGGCGGGGTGCGGATCGTTCCGGACCTGATCCTCGACGAACTCCGGCCACACGACAGCGCCCTGTTGATCCTCCCGGGCAACGACATCTGGAGCACCGACGCGTACACCCCGTTCACCGACAAGGCCCGCGAGTTCCTCGATGCAGCCGTCCCGGTCGCGGCAATCTGTGGCGCCACCGGCGCCCTTGCCTCCGCCGGCCTCCTCGACGATCGCGCCCACACGAGTAACGCTGCCGAGTTCCTCGACGAAGTCGGCTACGCAGGCAGCGCCCTGTACTGCGACGAGCCCGCAGTGGCCGACCGAGGCCTGATCACCGCCTCAGGTATCGCGCCCGTCCACTTCGCGCGCGCTATCTTCGACCAGCTCGACGTCTACGAGCCGGAGGTCCTCGACGCGTGGTTCGCACTGTATGCAGACCGTGACCCCTCGGGCTTCTTCCGACTCATGGAGTCATAGCCATGGCCGACCGCCTCCGAACCGATCAGGAACTACTCAGCGGCGTCGCGATCACCTCGTTCCGCCTCAACGGCCAGTTCCTCGCACTGGCCGAAACCCTGACACGACCCGTCGGCCTGACCGCCGCGTGGTGGCAGGTGCTCGGAGCCGTGCTACGCGAGCCGCTCCCCGTCTCCGCGATAGCCCGCGAAATGGGGATCACCAGACAGAGTGTGCAGCGCATCGCGGATCTGCTCGTTGAACGCGGCATGGCCGAATACCGGCCGAACCCTGCGCACCGACGCGCCAAACTCGTGGCACCGACCCAGACCGGACACGACGCCGTGAGCGCGCTGGCTCCCGCACATGCTGCAGCTGCCGCGCGTCTCGTCGAAGTGATGGGCCGAGCGGAACTCGACGCGGCGCTCGACTCCATGCACAGACTCACGGCCGCCCTCGACACACTCACCGAGGACTGATCCTCGTCATCGGCGAGGAGGAAAATGCCGCACGAGCCCTTCCTGCACAACCGTCGCCACCAGTTCACCTTCGAGGGTGAAGTAGCGGCCTGTCGCCATTCCCCGCGATCCCGCGGCGACCGGGGATTCCGTGGCATACAAGTGCCATTCGTCGAATCGCAGTGGACGGTGGAACCAGATCGAATGGTTGACGGTGGCAGCGACGATGCGGTCCAGACCCCACGACAGACCGTGCGTCGTCAGGATCGAATCGAGCACCGTCGTGTCGGAGCCGTAGGCGAGTGTCGCGACATGCAACAACGGCTCGTCGGGGAGGCCGCCGTCGGAGCGCATCCACACCCGGTTGTGGTTCAAGCGCTCCCCGGTGCCTTTGAGCACCCACGCCGGATCGTTCGCGTAGCGCATGTCGATGGGCTTGAGCGCGCCGACGAAGTGCGGTAGCTGCTCTTCGAACCCGCGCAGGCGGTCACCTATCGGTGGAAGTGCTTCCGGCATCGGCACTTCGGGAACCTCGACCGAATGCTCGAGGCCTTTGCCCCACCGTTGGAATGCCACGAGCATGACGCACAGCTCGCGACCATCCTGCACGGCGGTGACCATGCGGTTGGCGAAATCACGGCCGTCACGATGCGACGTGACGTGGTACTCGATCGGCGCGCTGACGTCGCCGCCTCGAATGAAATGGGCGTTGAGGGCATGCACCGGACGGTCCCCCACTGTGCGGCCGGCCGCGATCAACCCCTGGGAAACGAGCTGGCCCCCGAAGGTCCGGGATCCGGTCTGCGCCGGGTGCTGCCCCACGAAGACGTGCTCCTCGGTCTGCTCGAGAT